>NZ_JAVRHT010000012.1:0-93589 GCF_031846415.1 Rubrivirga litoralis
GGCGTCTCTCGCGAGCCCGTAAGAAGCGCGACTACTACGTCCGCTCGCCGTCGGGAGCGCGGACGTTCGACTTGGCGCTGGGGCCGCTCGAGATGGCGTTCCTGGGCACGCTTCCCGGCCGCTCCGCCGACGAGACAGTTCGGGAAGCCGCGCGGCTCGCGGAGGCTGATGGGGGTGGGTGGCCAGCCGAGTGGCTCCGGCTCTGCGGACTCGACGCCGAAGCCACCGCGCTCGACCAGTCGTACCCCACGCCCCCCGAGCCGCTTACCCCGACGACGCCGTCTTGATCACCGCGCGTACCGTCGCCGCGAACGGCGAGAGTGCGGCCTCACCGCCGTGTCCGTCGAGCCGAGGCGCCTCTGGCGCCACCAAACGGAGGGCTCGGGCGTAGCGCTCCGCGAGATCGCGAGCCTTCGATGAGGCCACGTAGTCCGACCATGCCTCGGCGCCCCGCCCCCACTCTGAGACGGCGAGCAGCACTCCAAGCGTCTCGGCCCAGTAGCCCCAGCGGGGACGTGGACCGCCTGCGAGGAGCCCAGACCACCGCGCCGCGTCGGCCACGCGGTACATGGCTGGGGAAGCCCCCGTGGACTCGGCGACTCGGGCCAACACCATCTCGCCCAGCGCGACGCGGACGGCCACGGTCGAATACCCCGACGCCTCCGCCAAATCGCGGACCGTCTGGGGCCGCTCGTTCCCGAGAAGGATGGCGAAAAGGTCGGCCTTCGCGCTCACCCCGAACGCAGCCCGGAGCCGGAGCACGAGCGCCGACGGGTCCGAGAGGTCCGGGCGGGCGGCGCCCTTCCCCGGCCGCGCGTCGAGCCCCTCCGGCCCCGCCAGCCGCTTCCACCGGCGGTCACCGGCCTCGACCGCCGAAGCCGCGAACGCGCCCAACCCGTCGGTGGTCACGGGCTCGGCGGCCCCCTTCGAGAGGGACCGCACGCGCTGGACGCTGAGCAGCGGCGCCCCAACGGACGCCCACCACAGCAGCACATCGCCGAGGCGGCGCTCGTAGGGGACGAGCGCGAGTGAAGCGAGCACGAGCGCCTCGGGGTCGAGGATTGTTCGGGGCCGCGACCCTCCCACCGACGCGCCGAGAGCACCCCACTGGCGCCACACGGCGTCGAGGGCAGCGTCCCGTGCCTGCTGGACGAAGTCGAAGGGGCTGTCGGTACTGGTCACCCGCGTGGGAAAGATTGTCTTTCGACATGAGCAGGATAATCGTTCCTCACCTATGACCCACGGCCTCTTAACATTCCCGCTAAACGCTCTTTCCGGTGCCATTCGCGATGATCGAAGCGAGCGCGAGCGGTGATGATCGGAGGTTCTACGGGTGGAAGTTCCACAGGGGGAACGTGGGCTCTGCGTGTGCACGTGAGCCGCCAGGGGCCGGTACCGCGCTCTTCGGGTGACGCCACTTCCACGAGCCCCCATAAATCATGCTCCGCCCCAGCCTGTCCCTCCGCCTCGCGCGCATCCTCCGCCTCCGGCGCTCCGTCGGACTGGCGGGGCTCCTGGCCCTCGTCGCGTTCGCGCCCGCCCAGGAGGCGAAGGCGCAGTGGGCCGTCGTCGACCCGGCGCACATCGCGAAGTCGGTCATGAACGGCCGCCAGATCGTCCAGCAGCTCCGCGCCCAGCGCGACCAGCTCGTCGCCTTCCGCGACAACGTCCGCAAGCTGCGCTCCTACAACGTCCGCGACGTGACGGGCTTCATGTCGCACCTCGACCGGACGATCTCGTCCGGCGGCCAGCTCGCCTACTCGTCGGCCAACCTCGGGCGCGAGTTCGACCAGGCCTACCGCTCGTTCGACCTCGCCGACCCGACGGCCGAGATCGGGCGGGTGCTCGAGAACCAGCTCTCGGGCTCGCTCAACACACTCCGAGCACTCCGCGAGCACGCGACGCAGCTCCAGACGTCGCGCCGCGACCTCCAGGGGTTCCAGACCCAGGTTCGCTCGGCGACGAGCGCGCAGCAGGTCGCCGAGCTCCAGGGGACCATCCAGGCGTACCAGGCGCAGGAGACCCAGATGCTCCGGCAGGTCATGATGCTCCAGGTCGACCAGTCGGCGCGGGCCGAGGCGAGCGAGGCAGCCGTGCAGGCCTACGCCCGCGAGGTCGGCAAGGCGCAGACGGCGCGGAGCCGCGCGTACGCCCGCCGGATGGGCGGACGCGACTACGGCCGCGGCCCGGTCATCGAGTAGCGCCTGCCCCGAGGACCCGCAACGAGAGAGCCGTCCCCGCTTGGCGGAGGCGGCTCTCTCGCTTCAGGTCCACGGACCTGTCTCCCATGCCACCCAGACGTCGTCCAGACCGCCGAGCATCCCGTGACTCTCCACCGACTCCGCGACTCCGCCTCTCAGCAACCCGACCGACGCAGGGTCCTCACGCGCCGCGTGCTCGGTGGGGCAGGGCTAACCGCGCTGGCGCTCGGCCTCGTCCCCGATGCGGCGGCGCAGCTCCCGCCCCCGGAGGTGCTCGACACGATCGTCGAGGACTTCCGCACGGCGGCCGACTCGGCACGTCCGGCGCTGCTCGCCATCGCGCGAGGGACGTTCGGCGTGTTGGCCATCATCGAGATCGCGCTCAGCGGGCTCTTCTGGACGCTCCGCGCCGAGGGACCGTACAAGGTGCTCACCGGCCTCGTCGTCAAGCTGGGGTGGCTCGCGTTCGCCTTCGGGCTCATCGCGACGTTCGACCGGTGGTTTCCGCCCATCATCAACGGCTTCCTCGCGGCGGGGCAATCGGCTTCGCCCGGCACGTTCAGCCCCGGCGAGGTGCTGGGGCTCGGCGTCCAGATCTCGACGTCGATGGTGGGGGCCATGTTCGAGGAGCTGTCGCTGCTCGACATCGACGGCCCGACGCTGACCAACATCGTGCTTGTCGCGATCGCGGCGCTCGTGATGGAGATCCTCTTCGCCGTCATTGCGGGGATGGTCGTCCTAGTGCTCGTCGAGTCGTTCCTCGTCCTGGCGTGCGGGTCCCTCGTGCTCGGGTTCGCGGCGTTCCGGGGGACGGCGTCGCTGGCGGACCGGTTCGTGGCCTACGTGTTCGCGGTCGGGATCAAGCTGTTCTTGCTCTTCCTGCTGGTCTCGGTCGGGATGGACATCGCCCAGGCGTGGCTCCCCATCATCGAGTCCAATCCAGGCGACGTGGCGCCGATGCTCGCGGTCCTGGGTGGGGCGATCACGTTCGCGCTGCTCGTGATCGTGCTGCCGTCGAAGGCGGCCTCGTTCTTGACACGCGACTTCCAGCCGGGCTTCGTCAAGGCGCTCTCCGCTGTGTAACTGAACCCCTCGCTTTTGCCTCCAGAGGACTGACGAGGGGAAGACAAGGAAGTCGATGTGTCCCAGACTCTCAGGAAAGCTGTCTCGTGAAGCGACTTTCCTGTTCGGGGCCGTTTTCCTGTACAGGAAAACACGGTCTATATGGAAAATGGGATCGAATGGCCTTCACATCCGAGAGTTGGATGAGATAGGGGCTGGATCACGGCACAGCGACGAAGAGCCGAAGCCACGCAGCGAAGAAGGGGTCCTCGAGGCGCACCCGTATGCCACCCTGGTGCTCCTCCTCACGCGCCACACCAGCCTTGACGAGCGCGCCGATGGCCGTCTGCATGGTGCTGGGTGATGCGAGGTTGTAGGCGCGGAGGAGATCGCCCGCGTAGAGGCCTGTCCCGCCCTCGCGAGCAACGGCGAGGAGGGCTTGCTTCTGGGTACGACTGAGCCCGTTCCAGGTCTGGGTGTAGAACGGGTCGTCCCGGCTCACGAGCCGGTCGAGCGTGGCTTGAACGCGCTCGGGTGCGACGAGCTCGCCCTCAGCGAGAGCCTCCGCCCAGGACTCGTGGGCGAGGCGCTGGACGTTGTACGGAACATCCTCGGCGAGGTCGAGGATAGCCTCGACGGCCTCGTCCGATATGGTGAGGCCTGCGTCTCGGAAACCGTTCGCGAGCGCGGGCCGGAAGTCGTCGCGGGGGACGGGACCGACAAAAAGTCGCGCCCCGAGCCGGTAGAAGGGCCGCGACTCGTCGCCGGTCATCTCGGCCAGCATCCGCGTCTTGGAGCCCGCGAAGACGTAGCCCAGGTGGTCGTGGGCCTGGACGGCTGCGCGGACCTCGCCCTCGGCCTTGATGCCGCCGTCCTCCACCACGCGCTGGAACTCGTCGATGACGACGGCGACAGGCTTGCCCGCCGTGGCCGCCAGCGCATCGAGGCCGGAGAGCGCGTCGGCGATGAGTGCGGGCTCCGACGCGCTGGCGGCGGCCGTGAGCGAGGCTGAGAAGGTGTCGGCGAGCGGGCTGTAGGTGAGTTGGGGGCGAAGCGTGCCGAACGCCTCTTGGATCTTCTTCCCTGCCTTCTGGACGGGTCCCGTCAACCGCTTCGCCGCGTCGGCGACGATCCGCTCAGCGAGCGCCGTGAGCGAAGGGTACGCCTCGGCGTTGTAGCGCAAGACAATGGCGCCTGCGGCCTCAGCCCGCTCGGTGGCGGCGCGGAGGATGGAGGTCTTCCCGAACCGGCGGGGGCCGATCAGGAAGAGGCGCTCGCGCCCGCGGAGCGCTCGGACGACAAGGTCGACCTCGTCGGTGCGGTCGACAATCTCGGTGTCGGAGAGCTCGCGGCCGAACTCGAAGGGGTTGGTCATCTCGTTACGTCGATTTACGTTACCCCAATCTACGCAATGCATAGTAGTTGCCCCTGCCGCGCATGCCGCCGTCGAAGGTGACTTCCGTTCTCGCACACGACCTCCAGCCGAGCTTCGTCCACGGGCTGTCGGCCGTGTACGTGTTCTCAAAAGCGTAGGGTCGGAAAGTCCGGATCGGCGACGAGATCGGCGAAAATGGTCCGGTCGAGGTCGCGTGCATTCGCCAAGCCCGTCCCGATGAGAACATCGGAAGGTGACCGGAGCTTGGACTGCGTGAACTGCCAGGTTGCCTGCGTGAAGCGGAGCCACTGAGCGTAGTTGATGGCGAGCGGGTTCCCAGCGTAGACCGCCACCTTTCCCACGTTCGCCGCCGCCGCAATCGCGTGTGCCGTCAGCGCCAGCGCCTGAAACCGGGGGTGCTCGCCCACCTTTTCGGCGCCAGCTATCTCCGCCTGCCGCTGCACGTCCTCGTCGTAGGACCCATCGAGCCGCCGCCGGAGCGCGAAGTAGCCGCGGATTACGGTCTCAGCCGCTGCCACCGATGTGCTCATCGTCAGAAAGTGTCGACTGTCGTACCCCTTGAGGTACATGAACCGCGCGAGCTCGCCGACCGTCCGGTCCTTCTCACCGAAGCTTCCGACGTTGAGAGCCTGGAGGAGCGTGAATCCCGGCGGCTGCACACCCATTGCCGTTGGGAAGTCGGAGAGGATGTGCCCGACGGTCCAGACGAACGCCTCGAGTGGGTTGTACGTCCCTGGCCCGAGGTCCGAGAGGTAGACCGGCATCCCGTCGCGAGAGATCGCCGTGAGCCCCCCCCGCATCACGTCAATCGTCCCTACCGCGAGTCCGATCAGTGGGTCGTGCCCAGGCGTCTGGAGTCTGTGCGTCTTCCCGCCGAACCCCTCGATGTGCTCGGCCACGTCGCCCACCCGGTCAAACGTCACCTTGCACGTCTTCTCCAGCGCCTTGCCTGCCTTCGCCAACCAGTGCTGGCTCGGGTCCTTCTGGCTGTGGAGCCACTCCGTGAGCGGGCTCCCCGTCTGGATGTGCTCCCCGAGGTACGTCATCCCCTTCGGGATGCGTACGATAGTGGAGTCCACGATCGCCGCCGTCACGCCAGCCGCAACGGCGGCGATCACGTCGTACCGGTCAAGGTCGGCCGCGAGCGTGAATCCGCCCCGGTACCGGCGTTCCAGTCGCTCGAGGGTCTCGGCTGGCAGCAGGTCGTCCAAGCTCACCGTCGCAGGGTCGATCCCACGCGCACGAAGCCGCTCCTCGGCACCGCGGTGGACCTCTGCCAACGAAGGGAGTGGGACTTGATCGGCAGCGGACCCTGAGAGTTCCACTCGGCGAAGCGGAGTTGTGGTCCGTTGCGTATCTGGTTCGACGCCCGTCTCAGCTACGAGGCGCTGGACCCGCGAGTTCAGATCGTCGAGGCGGTCAGACGTTTCCCGAGCAGAGCCGAGGTCGGCTCGCGCCTTGGCCCGCTGGCGGTCCGTCTCAGCGTGAAGGTCTACGAGGGAAAGCGTCAGTCCGTCGCTCATGCCGCCTTCTCGCTTTTCATCCACTTGATGGCGTTATCCAGCGCCTCGACCGTCGCCTCCAGATCCTTCAGGCGGGCCGAGTTCTTCTCGTTCAGCTTCTGCTCCTTGTCCAGCGTTTCCTGGACCTCCTGGCGGTCCTTCTCGAGCGCACGGATCGCCTCGCTCGCCTTCTTCGTGTGCAGTTGATTGTGGAGTAGAACCTCGCGGTAAGAGGTCTGGAGCTTGACGAGTTCGGCCTTCGCCCCAGCCGCGCCGAGTTGGATGAGGAAGGCCCCGCCGCCCATCGCCGTTCCTCCCACGGCAATCGCGGTGCCCGTGACGAGGTAAAGCCCGCCAGCCATTCCAGCGCCGCCAGCCGCCAGCGTTCCGCCGCCCAGAAGCGCAAGGCCGTGCGCCGTTGCCGCAGCTCCGGAGAGGCCTGCGGCGGCCCCCAGCTTGGCCGCGAGGATGGGCGCAGCTGCGTAACCGCCGATGCCTACGAGCACGGCTCCGCCGATCCCGATTGCCAGGACCTTGCCGACGTTGAGATTCCGGTGGGCCTTGAGCGCTTCCTTCTTCGTCTTCAAGACGTCATCCACCCGCTCGGTCGGCACCCCGACGCGCTTGGACACCGTCTTGAGCGCATCGCAGAAATTGGAGTCTCCGAACTTCAGCTCGTACGGAGCGAATGGGTTGGAGAACGCAAGATCGATGAGAAGGGTCGTCCTGTGATCGTCCGGTAGGTCTGTTGGCATCCGGCCAACAATCTGCGAGAGCGTCTGAGCGCCGTCGGTCTCCTCAGGGAACGCCTCCCGGATCAGATCTCGCTTGAGCCGTACGACCCTGCCCTTCTTTTTCCGGCGGTCGTCGTTCGTTTCCGCCTTGGCCAGTTCGTTGGCGAGGGAGAGGCCACCTACTGCGATGGCGAATGAGTAGACGTGATCTTCGGCCGAAGGCTTCGCTTGCATGATCGATTGGTTGGACGACTTCGAGAGATGGGCGGGGATGATAATCCCCTTCGCGAGAATCAAGGGGGTCACGCTGGCCGCACCAAGATGAGCCTCGGGAAGGTCCGAGCGCGCTCAGGGAGGAGAAGCCATCCGGGGCGTACTCCCCACTGCCCGTGCCCCTTCCGAGTCTCCGTCGCCGCCCCTCATCCACGAACGGGACCGCCTCGCTGTCGCGGCAGGGCTCGAAACCCGAGGGGTGGGACTACGACGGGAAGACTCCGCCGGAGGTGCTCTGCGGACGGTCCGAGTTCCACCGGGCGTTCTCCGGTCTCGCGCGCGGCAAGCGGAACTGGCAGCTCGCTGCCTTCTTCGCCTTCGCCATGCTCGCGCTCGCTGTCGCCGGGCTGGTGACGCTCGCGGCCCAGAGCCGGGTCGTCCCGTACGTCGTCGAGGTCGACCGGTTGGGCCGGGCGTCCGCGATCGCGCCCGCCGAGGCGGTCCCGGCCGTAGCCGACCGCGTCGTGATCGCGGCGCTCTCGGCGTTCGTCTCCAACATCCGGACGGTCTACGCCGACCCTGTCGCGCAGCGCGACGCCGTCTACCGGGCCTACGCCTACGTCGGCGGCGACGCTCGGGGCTTCCTGGAAGCCTACTTCTCCGACCCGCAGAACGACCCGCGGCGCCTGGGCACGGGCGCCCGACGCAGCGTCGAGGTCGTCGCCGTGATCCCCGTTCCGGGGGCGGCCTCTGGCGCCCGGACCTACCGCGTGACGTGGAACGAGACCGAGTCGTCGCCCCAGCGCGGCGACACCGAGCGGGCGTGGGAAGGCTACCTGTCCGTCGTGGTCGCCCCGCCGACGACGACCGAGGGCATCGAGCGCAACCCGCTGGGCGTGTTCGTGACCGACCTCTCGTGGAGCCCGCTCGCGGGCGCCACCGAGGTGGAGGAGCCCGAGACGCCAGAGGCCGAGCCCGACGAGGCGCCCGCGCTCCGAGGCGTCCTCGCGCGACCGACGCCCGAGGCCCAACCGACCGCACGTCCAGACACTCTCCGCCCCTAGTCACCTAGGGTCTAGGCCCTAGCCAACGCTCCGCTCCATGTCCACCCGATTTCCCCTTCTCGCCGCCCTCCTCGTGTTCGCCGCCTCGGCGTCGGCGCAGCCGTTGCCCGAGGCTACCCCAGACGTTCAGACCGTGGTAGACCTGAGCGTCGCCCCGGCCTCTGGCGTCGCCGAGCGGGCCGTCGGCCGTCCCGTCGGCGACGGGTTCGACGGCGGCGCCGTCGTCGTGACGGCGGGCGAGATGGAGGAGGCGCTCGGCGAGCTCGTCCGCGAGTACCAGCGGACAGGCCGCGCGGGCGTGCTCCGCCAGTCGGCCGTGTGGGTCTTCCCGTTCGGCCACACCCAGCCGGTCCTCGCCTGCGCGCCGCTCCGGGCGTCGGTCGTCGAGCTCGAAGAGGGCGAGACGGTCCTGGGCGTCGTCGCCGGCGACACCGAGCGGTTCGCCATCGACCTCACCACGACGGGGCCGGGCGGGCGGACGCCGCTCGTCGTCGTGAAGCCGCTGGCGTACGACGTGACGACGAACGTCGTGGTCTCGACCGACCGCCGGGTCTACCACGTCACGCTGGACTCGGCACCCCGGCCGAGCAGGGGAGGGGAGCTCAACCCCCAGTCGCGCTACGCCCGCCACGTCCGGTTCTACTACCCCGACGACGCGCTCGCCGCGCTTGCGGCGGCCGAGAGCGGAGCGCCCATGCCAACGGCGCCGCCGTCCTCTGGCGACGGCGTCTCGCTCGACGACTTGTCGTTCGGCTACGAGTGGTCGGGCTCGCCCGAACTCCGCGATCGGCTCGAGCGCGTGTTCGACGACGGCGTCCACACCTACCTCCAGCTCTCGGCCGACCCGAGCGGGGAGGCCCCGGTGCTCTACGTGATCGGCCCAGACGGCTCGCGCGAGATCGTCAACTACGCCTACCGCCCCGGTCGCGCGGGCGCTGGGACCTACGTAGCCGACCGGGTGCTCGACCGCGCCGACCTCGTCGTCGGGGCGACGGTCAAGAAGGGGCCGTTCGGGCTCTTCGGCCGCCGCCAGGTCGAGCGCTTCGTCCGCATCGCTCGCGTCCCTCGGTCCCGCTAGCCGGTGCCGTCCACTCAACCGCTCCCCCCCGATGGCCCACGACCCTTTCGACGACCTCGACGGCTCCTCCCTCGACGGCACGCCCGACGACGCCCCTCGCCACCCGCCCTTGGGCGAGTTCGAGCTGGCGGACACGGCTCCGCCGAGCTCCGACGAGCCGTTTTCCTTCGACGCCGACAAGCCCGAGGCTCCGCGCGGCGACTTCCTTGGCACCGACGACGGCCGCTACGAGCCCGTCCGCGTCAACCGCCGCCTCGTTCTCGGCGGGCTCCTGATCGCAGCCGCGGCCGTGCTCTTGGGCCTCCTCGTGCTCTCGGGCGACTCGGCCACACCCGACGCCGACCTCACGGTCGAGCGGCCCGAGGCGGCGCCCCCGGAGTTCTTGGAGCGGGGCGACCCGTACGCGGCCGACGGCGGCGCCGGGCTCGCGGCCGAGCCGGACGTCGTCTATGCCGACCCGTACGCGGACCCTTACGGCGCGGCCTACGTGACCCCGCCCTACGCGCCGGACTACGGCTCCACAGCCGCTGTCGGCCCGACGGCGTCTGCTCCCTCGTACACGTCACCCTCGTACGCTTCGGCCCCAAGAAACGGAATGACGATGGGGGAGGTCGCGACGCCAGAGGCCGACGCCTTCGAGCGCGCGCTGCTCTCGCCCGTCGTCGCGCGAGCGGGCGAGCTCACGCTCGATACAACCTCGCCGTTCGGTGGGCCGCCGCCAGAGGTCTCGCCCCTCGACCCCGAGCTCCAGCGCGAGGTCGACGAGATCCGCCTGATCGCCGAGCAGTTCGCGCCGCCCGGCGCCGCGCCAGAGGCCCAGGAGCGTGCGCCTCTGGCGACAGTGTCCGCTCCCCCGACCGCGAGCCCATCAGGCGGCCTCGTCGCGCCAGAGGCGCCGCGTAGGGCCTCTGGCGACGCGCCCGGACCCGAGAGCCGCCGGGCGTTCGCGGCGCGCACGTCAACGCTCGGAAAGGGCCGCTACGGCGTCCGCGTCCAGTCGCCCGAGACGCCGTTCGTGTTGCAGGCCGGGACGGTCATCCCGGCCGCGCTCGTGACCGGCCTCGACTCCGAGCTACCCGGCGCCGTCACGGGCCAGGTCACGCGCGACGTGTACGACAGCCGCTCGCAGCGCCACGTGCTCGTCCCGAAGGGGAGCCGCCTCATCGGCGAGTACGACGACCAAATCGCGTACGGCCAGAACCGGGCGCTCGTGGCCTGGACCCGGCTCATCTTCCCCGACGGCCGCTCGGTCGCGCTCCCCGGCCTCGACGCGAAGGACCTCCGGGGCTACTCCGGGCTCCGAGGCCGTGTGGACCGCCACTTTATGCAGACGTTCGGCTCGGCCGTGCTGCTCGCGACCGTCGGCGCGGGAGCCCAGCTCGCACAGCCTGACGGCGGCGGAAACGACTTCGCGCAGAGCCCCCAGGAGGTGATCGCGGGTCAGATCGCGCTCGAGCTCTCGCGCGTGGCCTCGAAGGTCGTCGAGCGCGGCCTCGACGTGCAGCCGACGCTCCGCATCTCGCCCGGCCACCGGTTCACGGTCCTCTTGGCGCGCGACCTCGCCTTCGCCGGTCCGTACAAGACGCCTCCGGCGGAGCTCCGCTTCGTGCGCCCATCGGTGCCACGCCGCAGGTAGCGTGGAGGCGCAGGACACCGTCCCCGGCTCGCGCCCCGGCGGCGCCCTGCTGGCGCTCTTAGCGGTCCCCGTCGGCGTCGCGTCCATCGTCGCGACGCACGCGCTGGCGTGGTACGCCGAGTTCCACCCAGCGCTCGGTGACCCGCTCCACGACCCCGCCCCGCCAGTCGTCGTCGTTGTGTGGGCGCTCACGGCCGCAGCCTTCGGCGGGATCGGCCACACGCTCCTGGTGGACCGCAACCGGGGCGGGTGGGCGCTCGTGCTCCTGGTGATGGTGATGGCCCCGGTCCTGGTCGGGCCGCTCTACCAACCGTCGGACGGAGCGCGCTGGATCGCACAGGCCGTCCGCACGGTCGGAGCGGGTTCGCCGCCCGTCCAGGTAGCCGGGTGGTCGTTCGCGGTGTCGTGGCTCGTCGCGCTCGTGGCGATGGTCGTCCTGACGAGGCCCGAGCCACGCGAGACCTCGTCGAGCCACGGCTCCGCGTCGTGGGGCGACGGGGCCGCGCTGGCGGACGCCACAGGCGGCGTGCTCGTCGGCCGAGGTCAGCCGAAGCACAGTAAGAAGCCGGGGCCGGTCTTGCGCTACGACGGGCCAGGCCACTTGCTCACCGTCGCCCCAACGCGGGCAGGCAAGGGCGTCGGCGCCGTCGTCCCGAACCTCTTGAACCACGGCGGCTCAGTTGTCGTGACCGACCCGAAGGGCGAGAATTTCGCGCTCACGGCGGTGCACCGGCGCCAGAGGCTCGGCCAGCGCGTCGTCGGGCTCGACCCGTTCGGACTGGCGGGCCGCCTGGGCCTCCCCGAGTCCGAGGTCGAGGCGGCGCGGGGCGCGCTCAACCCGCTCGACTTGATCGACTCTGCCAGCCCGGACGCGGCCGACGACGCGGCGATGATCGCCGACATGTTGGTCGTGCCCCAGCCGGGCGGTGGGGCCGGTGCGTTCTGGGACGAGGAGGCGAAGGCGCTCCTGGCGGGGCTCGTGCTCTACGTCGCGCTCTCGCGCGTTAGCGCGGAGCGGTCGCTCCCCCACGTCCGAGAACTCTTGACGCTCGCGCCAGAGGCCTTCGACGACCTGCTCGTCACGATGGGCGGACACCCCGACGCGACCGTGCAGCGGACCTCCAACCGGCTCCGCCAGAAGGCCGACCGTGAACGCTCCGGCGTCGTCTCGTCGGCCCAGAGCCACACACACTTCCTCGACTCGCCCCGGATGCTGGCTGTGCTAGGCGAGAGCACGTTCGACCCGGCAGATCTCGCCAGAGGCGAATTGTCCATCTACCTCATGGTGCCACCAGACCGGCTCGACACGTTCTCGCGGTGGCTCCGGTTGGTCGTCGCGACCTCGCTCGTCGCCGTGACGCGGGCGCGGCCGATCACGGTCGGCGGTGGGGGAGGCCCCGGCGGCAAGGGACCGGGCCGCGTGCTCTTCCTCCTCGACGAGTTCGCCCAGCTTGGCCCGATGGCGCCCGTCCGCCGGGCCGTCTCGCTCATGGCGGGCTACGGCGTCCAGGTGTGGCCCTTCTTGCAGGACCTCGGCCAGCTCAAGCAGACCTACCCGAAGGACTGGGAGACGTTCGTGGCGAACACCGATGTGGTCCAGGCCTTCGGGACGACGGACCAGTTCACAGCCGAGTACCTCTCGAAGATGGCGGGCACGCGGACCGTGTTCTCGCACGGGGCTACGACGGGGAAGAGCCGGAGCCGGGGCAAGAGTCGGTCGTCGGGCCGGAGCGAGGGGGCGTCGCTCAGCGAGCACGGGCGCCCACTCGTGATGCCGGACGAGCTCCGGCTGATGGACGAGGCCGAGCAGCTCCTCCTGGTCCGGGGCCACCGGCCCGTCCGATGCCGGAAGCTCCGGTTCTACGAGGACGCCGAGTTCGAGGGGCTTACACCGTGACACTCAGCACCTCCGGTAACGGCGCTTCCCTCACCTGGCGCCAGGTGCTCAGTACGGGTTGCTGGTGAACACCTCGAACCCCGCAGCCTGCGCGGCCTGGCCGAGCTCGCTGCGGGCGACGACCTCGGCGAGCACGTTGGGGGGCAGGACATCGATTGAACTGTCGGGGCGGCGGTGCCACACGAAGACATTGGCGAGCCGCTGGACGGCATCGGCGCGGAGGTAGAGCCTCCCGTCGCGGAGGCGGGTCTCGGGGCCGGTGAGCATCGTCAGCGCGGGCTGGCCGAGGGCGTCGGCGATGAGCACGGCGTCGAGCCAGACGGCGCCGTCGGCGGGGAAGGCCGCCACGTCGGCGTCGGTGCCGATGCGGCGGTACGAGAACCCGAGGTCGTCCACGGGCGGGACGTCCACGTGGGCCAGGCGGAGGGCGAGCGAGCCGGGGGGCGGGGTGGAGCCGGGGGCGGTGGACGGATCGACCCGGAGCGCGGCGGCGATCCAGTACGGTCCGGGGCACCCGGCGGGGACGGGCGTGGCGAGGCCCTGTGGCTCGGTGCTGGTTTCTCCGCCGGACAGGAAGATCGGGACGCCCTGGCCGGCGACGAAGCCGGTCCGGGCGTCGGCGACGCGGTTGTGCACCGGGTCGAACGCGACGTGGGCGGGCCAGACGACGAGGTAGCTCTCGGACGGCGCGCCCTCGACGTCGGTTTGGAACCGGAGGCACGGGCCGTCCACGGCCAGGACGCCCGCTGCGAGGGCTTCCCCCTCGTCCGCGATCCCGCGAGGGAGCTGGGGGAAGGCGACTGCGCCGGGAGGGGCGGGCTCGGGAGACGGCTGGCACCCGGCGAGGAGCGCGAGGGCGACGAAGGCGAGGCGGGTCATGGGCTCGGGGGGCGGGTGAAGACGGCCCGGCCGCCGTCGCGGCCGTAGGCGACGAACTGGTCGTCGGTGACCTCGATCTCGCCCGTCACGAGCGGAAAGCCGACGTCGGGCGGGGCGCCGTCGGGGCAGGCGGATGCTCAGACCGGTGTGTGGGAGGGGCCGAGTTGGGCGTCAGGTACGGACGACGAGTCGGTGGAGACGCGAGCCGAGGAGTCGGATAGGGCCTCGCGGGGACGGGCGTCGGCGCGCGGTTCCGGGGCGGGTTGCGAGGGGCCGCACGAGGCGAGGGCGAGCGCGACGAGGAAGGCCGTGAGGCGCATGGGGTCAGGGGGCGAGGCGGTGGAGGAACCCGTCGCGGCCGAGCCACCGGCCGTCGGGCGAGAATGCGAGCCAGCCCGAGGCGTCGATCTCGCCGGGCACGTCGGCCACAACGACCGGCGCCGCCAGCGGGCCGCCGGGGACGGGGCGGGTCCAGACGTAGAGCCGCGTCCGGGCGTGGCGGTCGCCCTCGACCCCGCGCGTCGTCGCGGCCACGACGACGGCCGCGGCGACGCGCCGACCGTCGGCGCTCACGGAGACCTGGGACGGCGGCTCGGCGGCGGGGACGGCGAGCCCGACCGGCTGGCGGGTCCCGTCGGCGCCCACAGTCTCGACCCAGGCCGTGCCGTCGGCGAAGGCCCCGACGGCCAGGCGGGGGGCATCGGGGCCGCTCGGCGTCGGCTCCCACCAGAGCCCGACCGGCGCGGCGTACGGCCCCCAGGGTGCCTCCGGGTAGGGCAGGAGCCGGCGCGGCGAGCCCGGCCGCCCGTCGGCGCCCAGCGGGACGGCCCAGACGCCTGCCCGGCGCGGGTCGCCGGAGTCCGGCCCGGCAATGCCATCGACGCCCGCCACGACGGTGCGGCCGTCGGGCGCGAACGCGAGGGGGCCGACCGTCCGTCCGACCAGCCCGAGCGGCCAGGCGCGCCCGGTCTCGACGTCGGCTAGCGCGAGGACGCCCTCGGCGAACTCGCCGCGCTCGTAGGCGACGTACCGGCCGTCGGCCGAGGCGGCGACGCGGAGCCCGGCCACGTCGCGGGCGACGGTCGTGGGCGGGCCGGCGGCGCCGTCCGGCCCGAGCGTGACGCGGACGAGGTGGGCGGGCCACCCGGTCGGCCCGCCGACCAGGAGCGTCGCCGAAGCGGGCGGGCCTGGCGAGACGGCGAGGTCGCTCGCGCCGGTGTTCTGAGCCGAGAGGCCGGCGACGGGGCGGACGGTGAGCGTCGTCGTGTCGGCGGCGACCAGGCGGAGGTCGCGGGGGCCGAGGAACTCGACGCCGTAGACCGTGCGGCCGTTGGGACCCCACGCCGGGTCGGTCCGGATCGGGAGCCGGTCGCCGTAGACGGGCCGCGGGGGCGCGACCGGGCTCGGGCCGGGGTCGCCCCACCCGGCGTACCCGGCGAGTTCGAGGCGGACGGGGAGCCCCGGCAGTCCCAACGGCTCCAGGGCCGCGCGGGCGCGCCGGACGGCGGCCTCGGTGGCGTAGCCGTGGACGGCCTGGCCGGCCTGCTCGTCGAGCCACGACGACGACGACCCGGCGAGCTGCCACAGGACGGCCGAGCGGTCGCGGACGCTGGCGAGCGTCTCGGCCGTGACCGGCGCGCGCTCGACGCGCGTGGGGCGGCCCGCGAACCGCTCCATGCCCTCGCGGGCGAGGACGGCCTGGACGGCGGCCTCTTCGGCCTGGGGGTCGCCGATCCCCGGTGGCCCGAGGAGCACGACGAGCGTGTCGCCGTCCACGGTTACGCCCGCGAAGCCGGGGACGACGTCGCGGGCGAACGCGGCGTCGAGGTCGTCGCGCGACGGGCCGACGTTGGTGTAAGGCGGGGCGGGCGCCCGGTCGGCGACGAGGTCGAGCGTGCCCGCCTCGCCCGCGAGGGTGGGGTCGGCCGCGTCCGCCGCCCGCCCGCCGAGCGCGAGCGCGCGGGGGACGAACCGCTGGGCCTGTGGGTCCCAGACGACGGCGACCAAGCAGTTCGGGGCGGGGGACTCGAGGTCGCTGGCTGGCGGGTCCGTAAGGGCAGCGCGGTAGCGGCCGTTGGCGTCGGCGGAGACGAGGGTGGCGGCGAGGAGGTCGAGCGGCGTGCCGGCGCAGGCGCCTCGGGACTCGGGGTCAGGGGCGTAGCGGAGGCCGACCAGGACCCCGGCGCCCGGCGTGGGCTCGCCGTCGGACGTCGTGACGCGGCCCGTGACCGTCCACGTCTGGGGAGCCGACGGGTCTGGGGGAGCGTCGGCCCCCGCGACCTCAGCGACGGGAGGCGCGGTGGAGGGCGCCGCCGGGGGAGCCGACGACGCGCACCCGGCGAGGGCGGCGGCGAGCGCGAGGAGGGCGGGGCGGGTCATGGGGCGTCGAGGACGGCGTCGAGGTCGCGCTCCCACGTCCGGTACTGCGGTCCGCCCACGCGGAGGCGGAGCCCCGGGCGGTGGGGGACGGCGAGCGAGAACCGGCCGTCGAGGCCGGTCGTGGTACCGGCGACGAGCGCGCCTTCGGCGTCGAGGACGGAGACCTGGACGGCGGGCATCGGGCCGTTGAGGACGCGGGCCTCGCCGGCGACGGAGGCGACGCCGTCGGCCAGGAGGGTGTCGGAGACGACGACCTCGACGGCCATCGGGCCGGAGATCGTTTCGTCGAAGAACACGGCCGGCTGCGGAGCGCAGCCCGCGGCAAGCACGAGCGCGGCGAGGAGGAGGCGTCGGATGGAGGCGGGGGTCAGGGGCGGACGAACACGACACGGCCGCCGTGCTGGGCGTAGAGGGTGAGCCGGTCGTCGGAGACCTCGATCTCGCCCTCGCCGAGCCCGATGAACGCGGGAGCGTGGCGATCGGGGCAGGCTGAGTCGTCGCGGGACGTGGCCGGGAGGCGGAGGTCGTCGCCGCGGACGACGTACTCGCCCGTGAACACGACGCACCCGGCCTCGGCCCGGAACGTCCCGTCGGGCCGGAACTGGACAACGGTCTCGGCGGGTGCGAGGGCTGGGTCCTCCTGCGGGACGGGCGGGGCGGGCGGCAGCGGCCGGGCGGGCAGCAGCTCCCGGGTGGGCGGGGGCGGGGGTGGGGGCGGGGGTGGCGGCGGGGCAGGCGGCGGTGGGCCGGGGTCGTACGGCGGGGCCTGGACCGACCCGAGCCGCCAGCGGCCCCGCGTGAGCGCGGCCCGGTCCACCGGCCGCTCGGGGTTCCGGCCGAAGGCGAGCGTCACGGCGCCGGACGAGTCGAGGAGAGCGAGGCCGCCGTCGGCCAGCCGGAGCCGGACGGCGGAGGCGAGGGCGCCCGTGTAGGCGTCGGCCTGGTCGCCGACCGTGCGGCCGCACCCCTGGAGTGTCTGGATCATGTCGCCGTCGAGCCGGAACCGGGCCTCGGGCAGGGCGCCCCGGGCGGGCTCGACGCGGTACCCGACGCCGAACGTGTTGCACCCGTCGTAGCCGCCCAGTTGGCCGAGGCCGGGCTCGCGCGCGACGCCGGGCGGGGTCGGGCCGAAGGCGAGCGTGAGGCGCGTCCCGTCGATGACGCGCTGGCCGCTGATCTCGGCGAGGTCCCACTCGGACCCGGCCAACCCGCCGAGCGTGTCGGGCGCGGCTACGCGAGCGCCGTCGCCGAGAGGGGGCTCGCTGCTCCCGGCGTCGGGCGTGGGGCCGTCGGCACACGAGGCGAGGGCGACCAGTAGGAAGGCGAGGCGCATGAGCGGAGGGGCCGGGGAGCGGAGAACGCCCGAAGGAGGAGAACCGATGCGCGCGGTCGAGTTGCCCGGCGGGCGGCAGGGTCATATTCGTGCTGACGTTGCCGCTGGAGGCCACCGAGGACCCGCTGTAACGCCGTGGACCGTCGCGGCGGCCCACGAAGCGGAAGCACGGCAGACAGCAGCGGTCGTCCGCGTCGTGAAACGCTCCGTCGCCCGCGGTGTATTCGCGCCCGCTGACGACGTCCTCCCCTCGTTCGCCTGCGGGCAACACCCGACCGTGCCGACCCCCGCCGTTCTCCGTGTCCTCGTCGCGCTCGCGCTGGCGGTCGTCGCCATTGGGGCCTCGGCCCGATGGGACCGCGTGTCCGGCGAGCGGATCGTCTACAACAACGAGTGCGCGTCCGGGCCGGACCCCGCCGCGTGTCTCGAGCCGCGCGAGGTGGCCGGGTTCCCGTTCGCGTTCGTGTTCGACACGCCCGGGCTCACGGTCGAGCACGACGCCCACCCGTACGACGATGAGGTCCGGGCGCTCCCGTACCTCGCGGGCGTGGCGGGCGTCGCGGGGGTCGTGCTCGCGCTCTGGGCCGGGTGGCGTCGGCTCCGGCCGCGCCGTGCTCGGGTCCCGTCCCGCCGCGCGCTGGTCGGAGGCACGGCCGTGGGACTGGCGGTTCAGGGGGCGGCCCTGGCCGTCCGCCAGCCGATCCTGGACCGGGGGGGCTGGACGGGCGCCGAGCGGGCTGCCTACGAGGTCGCCGACGCCGTGCTGTGGCCGTCGTTCGTGGCAGGCTCGGCCGTGTTCGGGGTCGTGGGGATGGCGCTGTCGGCCGTCGCGCTCGCGCTGGGCGCTGGGGCTGGGCTCGCGCTCGGACGCGCGAGACGGGCTGCTCCGGACGTTCCCTGACGAGGCTCCACCTGCTCGGCGCGCTCTCCTCGGCGCGCCCTCCGTCGTCCGTCGTCGTTGCCCCTCGGTCCCCCTCGCCATGCGCTCGCTGTGCTGATCCTGGCCGGGTGCCGCTCCGCAGGCCCCGTGTTCGTGTGCCCGGTCGGGGAGGCCGGGTGGAACGAGGGGCGGCTGGCGGTCGAGGTGGTCTAGGCGACGCCGAAGGTCGGCGGGACGCGACTCGTGGTCATCGTGCGCGACGCCGAGTCCGCGAACGCGCTCCCGGGTGTGAACGCGCTCGTCGTCGGGGCGGAGCGGGGGGCGGCCACGGACGCCGAGGGGCGCTTGGTGCTGGACGGGCTCGGACTCGACCAGCGGATCCTGTTCTCGTACGCCGGCTACGCGCGCTACGAGTTGGCCGTCGCCGAGCTGGCGGAGGCCGCGCGCTAGCTCGCAGATGGAACTGGCGATCCGCGCGTTCTCGCCGTCCACCCGCCCACCGCCCGCATGTCACACGGCTTCGTCTTCTCCTCCCTCGTCCTCGCCCTCGTCGCCAGCGGCTGCACGCGGCACTCCACGGCCGAGGCGAGCGGTGCCTACTGGCCGCCCATCGACCCGGAGGGTCCGCCCTTGGAGGAGTCGGTCGCGTGGCCGGTGCAGCGGGGCCTGACGGCCGACCTCGACGGCGACGGCGTGGACGAGCGGCTGGTCGTCGCCTCCGACGTGACGGTGGGAGCGGACGGCGAGCCGCTGTACGAGGACGGGCACCGGTGGGCCGTGTGGGTCGTCGAGCCCGAGGCCGCGGGCGACTCGGTGCGGACGCAGCTCTACGGCGCGTTCGTCCCGATGGGGCGGGCGGACGTGTACCTGACGGCGCCCTCGGTGGGCGAGTCGCCGAGCGTGCTCGTGTTGGAGCGGGGGGGGACCCAGGTCCAGACGAACGACGTGCGCTACCATGGGCCGGGCGACGCGCGGTCGGTGAGCGGGGGCACCTACCCGGTCCAGCGCGGGGTGGCCTACCCGTGAGGGGGCCTCTTCTGACGCTGGCGCTGCTCCTCGCGTCCTGCGCAGCGCGCACTCCCGAAGGCTGGACGCGCTACGACCTCGCGGACGGGGCGTATTCGCTCGCGGTCCCGCCCGAGGCGGAGCGCGAGGCCGTCCAGGGGATCGACTCCCAGGTGGACCAGTTCACCCTGCCCGGCCTCCGGCTCGACCTCGACTACGGGGCGCACGGGGGAGCGCCCCCGGAGGGCGGGGAGACGGAGCGCGTCGGCGGGCGCACGGTCGTCGTCGCGCGTGAGCCCGGCGGGGTGGGGGCGTGGTTCGAGGTCGAGCCGGTGGACCACGGCGACGGGACGGTCTCGCCGTCCCCGGCGCTCACGGTCCATGCGGTCTGCGAGACGGAGGCGGCGTGCGAGACGGCCCGGCGGATCGTTCGGACGGTCCGGTTCTAACCTCCTGCCCGCAGCGACGGCTGCCCGACATGCGCTACCTGCCCCTCGTGCTCTGTGCCTTCTCTCTCGGCGCGTGCGGCGGCGCCGAGCCCGTCGTCGAGGAGGGCGTGATCCGGCAGGTGACCGTCGTCGAGGTCGAGTACGCCGAGGCCCCGACGGCGTCGGCCGGCCGAGCGACCTACGCACCGGGCGATACGGTCCGGGTCACGGTCGAGAACCGGACGCGCGACGCCGCTCGCTACGCGCCGGGTGGCGGGCGGATCGAGCGCCGGGTCGGGGGGGAGTGGCGGACGTGGGCGCCGGTGTGCCCGCGGCCTGGCGTCCCCGTCGCGCCGGGCGAGACGGTCGGCGCGTGCCTCGACGCGGCGCCACTGCTGCTCCGCGAGGTCGGCTGGCAGGAGCGCTACCGGTTCCGGGTGCCGCCAGCGGCGCCATCGGGGACGTACCGCTACGCCGTGACGGTCACACGGTCGGACCGCTACCCCGAGAGCCCGAGCGGGCTCCCGACGCGCCGGGAGACCGTCGCGACGGCGCCGTTCGAGGTCGTCGGCGATGTCGGGGCAGTGGCCGGGTTCGCCGTCCCGCGGTACCGGTCCGGCCACGGGGGACGCGACGCCCGCGTCTCCGGTTCGCTCGTGGCCGACGGCCCGTGCCTCCGCCTGGCGGGGGGGGACGTGCTCTGGACCGTCGTGTGGCCGACGGGCACGACGGACGCCAGCGCGCCCGGTCGGCGGGCGGTCCGGCTCCCCGGCGGGCACCTGCTGGGCGAGGGCGACCTCCTGGTCGGGGGCGGGTCTTACGACGAGCGCGGGGCGGCCGGCTACCTCCCCTCGTTGGAGGAGCCGGTGCCGACGGCGTGCGACGGCCCGGCCGTGCTCATGGGCGAGGTCGAGGACGCCGGGCTCGTCGTGCCCCGGTTCACGCCGGATCCTGGGCGGTTCTACCCCGAAACGTTCATCGGGGGCCGGATCGTCCGCGACGGCCCGTGCTTGCGGCTCGACGCCAGCCCCCCGTTCACCTACGTCGTGGTGTGGCCGCCCGGAACGACCGCCAGCGCCGACGGCGCCCGGCTGGCCGACGGCCGCGTCGTGCGCGAGGGCGATTTCGTGACGGGCGGGGGCGGGTTCGGCGGCGACGGCGGGCTCGTCGCGTTCCGAAGCGACTACGAGGTCCAAGTCCCGGCCGGATGTCCCGGCCCGTCCGCCGTGCTCGTCCCGGTCGATGAGGTCCGGCCCGGGGACGGCGCGACGGACTACGGCGGGCTGTACTTCCCCCAGCGCACGGTGCCGGGGCCGTCGGCGTCAGCGCGGCTCGAAGGGCGGCTCGTCCAGCACGGGCCGTGCCTCTACGTCGAGGCCGCGGGGTGGGACGAGACCTACCTCGTCGTGTGGGCGGCCGGGTTCATGCCTGAGGGGCGGGCCGAAGGGGGCGGCCCGCTCCGGGTCCGCGACGTCCGTGACGGGCGGGCGGCGGACGTGGGCGGTCCGGTCGTGCTGGGGGGGCGCGAGGCTGGCCGCGACGAGGGGGACCTGCGCTCGCCGTTGCCAGCCGCGTGCCCCGGCCCCGCCTGGACAGCGGGCGAGTTCGGCGAGCCGGTGGTCGGGGAATGATGCGGGCCGTCCTCTACGCCGTCGCGTTCCTGATCGTGGGCGTGCTCGTGACCAAGCTGACGACCCCGAGCGGGGTCGGCGGGTACGAGGGGCGCGAGCGGGCGCTGGCCGAGCAAGCGCTCGACGCGAGCCGGATCGCGACGGGCAACCCGCTCCTGACGACCGCCATCGTAGCGCGGCGCGTGGTGGCTGTCGAGGCCGAGGCGCCCGGCGAGTGCACGGAGCCGGGGTTTGAGGTGAACGGGGCGTACCCCGGCTACCGGGCCACGGTCCGAGCCTACACGCTCTTCCGAGTGCCCATCGCGGGCATCGACGTCACGTGCGGTGGGGCGGTGTGGGGCGTGACGATGGGGCTCAGCGCGTGAGGGCTACCGGCTGGCAGGGGGGCCACCCGTCCAGGCGACGGAAGAGTGGGGGTCGCCGAGATGGGCGGACGGGCGGCGCGTCAAGGTCGCATGGCATCGGGTCCGCCCTGATGGGTGTGCTACCGGGCGTCGAGAGGTCACACAACGGCAACGTGGGGGCGGGATCCCGCGTCGGCGGGGGCGTTGGAGGGCGGTCCCCTCCCACACGCCAGTGGCTCTCGTCACCGACCGGCCCGTCTCGACCCTCGACGTCCCCGCCCCCGACACGTTCGCGGGCCTGGTGCAGGACCACGGCCGGTTCGCGCTCTTCGTCGCCGTCGCGCTGCTGGCCGCCGCCGGGGCGACGCCGTACCCCGACGTCGCCCGGTGGCTCGGGTTCGCGCTCGCCGCGTACGCCGTCGTCGCCAACGACTCGATCCAGACCGTCGGCACGTTCATCGCCTCCAACGAGCGGCGACCGTGGTGGGCGCTGTGGCTGTTCATCGGCGGGGTGTTCCTGGCGACGATCGCCTACGGGTGGGCCACCGCCGAGCCCGTCGGCGACGTCTCGTTCGGGAGGCTGGCGTCGAAGGGGTTCGCCGTCGCGCCGCAGTCGTTCTCGTTCTTGCAGATCGCCGCGCCCGTCGCGCTCCTGGTGCTGACCCGGTTCCGGATGCCGGTCTCGACCACGTTCCTGGTCCTGTCGTGCTTCGCGACCGAGGCCGACGGGCTGACCGCCGTGCTGGCGAAGAGCCTGTGGGGCTACGCCGTCGCGTTCGCGTTCGGGGCCGTCGTGTTCGCCGCGACGGCGCGGGCGTTCCGGCGCTTTGCGGACCGCCCGGCGAGCCGGTGGTGGGGACCCGCGCAGTGGCTCTCGACCGGCGTGCTGTGGTCGAGCTGGGTGATGCAGGACATGGCGAACCTCGCCGTCTATCTCCCGCGCCAGCTGAGCGTCGTCGAGGTCGTGGTGTTCGCCGCGACCCTCTTCTTCGGGTTGGGCGTGCTGTTCTACTTGCGCGGCGACCGCATCCAGCGCGTCGTGTCCGAGAAGTCGTCCGTCGTCGACGTCCGCGCGGCCACGGTCGTGGACCTCGTCTACGCGCTGATCCTGTTCGGCTTTATGGGCGTCTCGACGGTGCCCATGTCGACGACGTGGGTGTTCATCGGACTCCTGGCCGGGCGCGAGTTGGCGCTGATCTGGATGCGGGCCGCGGACCGCTCGCTGAGGGAGGGGCTCCGGTTGGTGGGCCGCGACGTGGGGCTCGCCACGGCGGGGCTCGTCGTCTCGATCCTCATCGCGATGGCGGCCAACCCCGTCGTTCGCGCCGCGATCCTAGGCTAGATGGTTCTCCGGGGTCGTTGCCGTGACCGTCCCCGGCGGCGCGGAGAGCCAGCGGCCACGTCTTCTGGTCCGCCGCGACCTGCTTGCCCGTCTCACGCAACGCGACATCAACGACGGCCTCGAACGTGTACCGCCCCCCGGCCACGTCGGGCGCCGCCCGGATCTGGTCGGCAACGTCGACTGAGAGCAGACGAGGGTCCGCTTACGGCTGCGCCAAGTGAGTGATCAAATCGTCACCGACAGCGGCGTTCTACATCCAGGAACTCGGCTGGCTGTCTACGCCCGGCAACCCCTTCGACGTCGTCTTTCCGCTCGTGTGGATACAGAGGTCAGCGATGCGAAGACCAGGGCCACAGGCAGTAGGTGTTGGCAAGCGCGCTGACGGCGGTGCTAAGTGCGGTCGACATCAGCCGCTGCACGGACACCCGCTCCGGCCGCACGTTCAAAGGGGTCTGCCGCTTCCTCGGGCGGACGGGTCCCACCAGGGGCTGACCACCCATGCCGGAACGTTCGCTCTCACGGTGTGAGCGCGTCAGGGCCGAGGCCGAACATCGCCTCCACCGATACGTGGACGGCCTCGCCCGCCTCGACGCGCGCCTCCGCCCGAGCGTCCAGCCCGCCCGCCGTGAACAGCACGGGCGTCACGCGCTCGACGCCCCCGGCCTCGGCCGCCACGAGCGCCCCGCGCCGGACCAGCGTGTCGAGGTCGCGCCCGTCGGCCCGGCCCCACTTGCACTCGCCGACCAGGAGCCCGCCCTTCCCGTCGAGCGCGACCACGTCGACCTCCTCGGCCGAGTCGCCCGTCCACCAGCTCCCCACCTGCATCGGCGCGAAGGGGAGGAGGGAGAGCGCGCCGTCGTCCCGGACGGCCCTCCGTGCGACCCACTGGCGGCACACGTCCTCGAACACGCCCGCCACGTGGGTCTCGTCCAGCCGGGGCTCGACGGTTTGCTCCCACAGCGCCTCTGGCGGGACGAGAGACGCGAGGCCCTGCCCCCGTACGTCGGCCACGAACCGATGCCAAAACGCGAGGTAGGGGTCGGAGAGCCGGTACTGGACCCGCTTCGGGTTCGGGCGGGGGTACTCCGTGATCGGCGCCATGCGCTCGACGACGCCCATGCCGAGGAGCCAGTCGAGCGGGCGCTTCAGCGCGCTCGTCTGCTTGCCGACCCGGCTCGTGATCCGGCTCCACCGCCGCTCGCCCGAGGCGACGGCCTCGACGACGGAGTAGTGGACGGCGGCGTCGGAGAGGAAGGCGTCGAAGGCGTGGGCGGCCTCGTCGTAGAGCCGCCCCGAGGTGTCGAGCACGTGCCGCGCGACGTTCTCGCCCAGCGTCCGCCCGGGGTCGACGAGCGCGAGGTGGCCGGGGAGCCCGCCGAACACGGCGTAGAGCCGGACCTTGTCGCGGGCGCTCCAGTCCGGCGCGAAGCGGGCCGCGTCGAGGGCGTCGAACGCCCGGACGTCGACGCGCGCTGTGCAGCGGCCGTAGAGGGGCTGGTCGGCCCCGACGAGCCGGTTCATCGCGCTCACGTGGCTTCCGCTCAGCACGAGCGTGACGCGCGTGTCGGTCGCCTGGTGGTCCCACCACGCCTGGAGGATGGACGGGAGGGCGGGGGCGGCGCCCGCGAGGTAGGGGAACTCATCGAGGACGAACGCGAACGGCTCGCCCGCGGCCCGCTCGACGACGTACTCGAGGACGGCTTCCCAGTCGGGCAGCGAGACGCGGCGGAGCGCGGCGTCGTCGAACCGCTCGCCGAGCGCGCGGCTCACGTCGAGGAGCTGCTCGCGCTCGGTCTTCCGCGTGGCCTGGACGTAGAGGCCGCCCACGGCGCGGGCGAACCGCGTGAGCAGGAAGCTCTTCCCGGCCCGCCGACGACCGACGACGAGGACGAGCCCCGGCCCCCGCTCCTCGACGGCCCGGACGAGTTGGGACCACTCGCGGTCGCGGTCGAGGACGTCGGAGGGCTTGGCGATCATCGGGACGTGAGAGCGTCATTCAATGTACTTCCATCGCTGTTACTAACACGGGAGGGACCGTATGGGTCGCTCCAAATCGGCGCAGCCGTCAATCCCCCCGCCCCAACGACTTCGCGGCCGTCTTCGCCGCAGCCTTCGCAGCGGACAGGCCGACCGACCCCACGCGGGCGCCGAGCGCCTTCCCTGCCGCGCCGTCCAGTCGGGCGGGTGTGATCCTGACGCCGGGCGTGCGGGCTGAGCGTTCGCGGAGAGTCTCGCCGAGCCGTTCGAGCCGCGCTCTCACAGCGGCCGGTCCGAACTCGTCGATACCCACCCTCTGAGCTGGCGGCCGGACCCCAGACAGCTCGGACGACACCGCACGGTGGACCTCTCCGGCCCACTTCACCTCGGCCTCGGCCTTCCGGACGGTCTGCCGGGCCACGACGAACGCGCGCCCGTGCTCCGCTGCCAGCGGCGCAGCGGTGCGCGCGGGCTCCGTCGTCGTTCCTCGGGTGAGGCTGTAGCGCGACGTGGCGGGCGTCGCCTTGAGCGCCCCGTATCGCTCGGGGTCGACGGCCGTCCGCTGGGCAGTTCGGTCCACGCCGTTAGACTGGACGTCGCTCAGGAAAGCCTGCGCCGCCTCTGACGGCTTCGCGTAGGTCTCCGCCATTGAGGCCCCGAACGCTCGCTTTGCCTCGGACGCGCGCGCCTGGGCGTCGCCGAGTCCTTTCTGGGCGGCTGAGAGGGCGCTCGCTGCGTTCTCCTCAATCCGGGCGACCGCCTGGAGCGCCTTCTCGCGCTCGGCCACCAGCCGGGCTGTTCGGGCGTGCTCTGTGACCGCGCGTTCCATCCGGTCGAGCCGCCCACCCCGACGGGCATCGCGTGCTCGCGACCGGGCCTCGAACGTGTGGCTCGCGTGGGACGCACTCCTTCGTTCCGCTCGGCCCTTTCCCGCCTCGCCAGAGGCCCTCGCCTCTTTCCGACTGGCGGCGCGCATGGCGGCGCGGCTCCCCGTTCTCAGAACGGTCCGGGCGAACACCTCGTCCGCGTCGCGCTCCCCGTCGGCGACGACCGACCGCCCGACGGCACGGCCCACTCGGCGCGTTCGGAGGGCGCTCCGCTTCAGCACACCCCGCCGCCTCTGGCGAATGCGGCTTCGCGCCCGTTCGGACACCGAGGGAGTCCGACTCACCTGAGGCCTCTGGCGTCCGCTCTGTCGCGCCCCGTGCTCTTGCGGGGACACGGACCGAGACTGGACGCGGCCGGAGCGCTGGTGGGCCGTGAGGCTCCCGAGACGGGCTTCTAACCGAGGGCGGCCCACCGTCCGGCTCACCGACGACAGTTTCGCCTCGCGCTTCCCGTCCGTCACGACGGCCCCTCGGCCGCGCCGCTCGATGCGGAGCCCCTTCGCCTGCAACCGGGCGTCGAGGTCGGCCCACGTCGGTGCCTCCTTGAAGTCGCCGAGCGCGCGGTCGCGGACCTCGCGCGCGAACCCCCGGTCGGTCTGGCCTCTAGCGCCAGCGGCGCGGGCGTTCCGGCCCGTCCACCTCAGCCCGAGCTCTCGCTCCTGGCGCTCGACCGACGCCCGGAGCCGACGCCGGTCGTTGGACGTGGACCACGCGCGTCCGTCCGGCCCGACGCGGTTGACCATCACGTGGACGTGGGCGTGCTCGCGGTCCACGTGCCGCACGACGAGGGCCTGGTGGTCCTCCAGCCCGACGTCGCGGAGCGTGCGGTCGACCGCCGCCCGGACTTCGGCCTCGGTCGGGTTGTCGGACGGATCGAACGCGATCGTGAGGTGGTAGACCGGCTTCTGGGTTTGGGCCGAGAGCCCGGCCTGCTCGCTCATCTCGGCGACCACGCCGGGCACGTCGTCCGCGAACACGTTCCGCGTCTCGATCCACCCGACGCGCTCCTCGCCCCCGCCGAGGTAGCCCGACAGTTTCGAGAAGCTAGCCTGGGTACTGGCGCTCGCGACCACGGCTTACTCGAGACCTGTCAACACTCGGCGGAGGTGGTCGAGCGAGTCCGCGAGCTCGGCTTCTGGCGGCGCCGCGCCCGACGTGTTCGCGGTCCGCGCGAGTTGGTTGAGGTTGACCCCGATCCGCCGAAGGAGCACGCGCGTCTCGCGGTCGGCCCGCGCCGTGACCGGGCGGCCGAGAGAGCGTCGGCGAACGTACTCGGAGACGGTGATCCCGGCCTCGGTCGCGGCGGCCCGGAGGTCGGCTTTCTCGGCCCCGCTCACGCGGACCTCAACCTTCTCGCCACGACGGACGCCCGGCGGTCGGCCACCTTTTTTGCGAGGCTTCCGAGCGGTGGTGGGGGCGGTCTCGGGAGGGGGAGAGGTGCTGGCGCCGTCCGTCATCGCGCCTCCTGGTCTCGACTCCTTGAGCCCGCCGGGAACGGCGGTGCGAATGCGGCCCGAGCCCGTGGTAGGAGACCTACGCGCGACCTGGCCGGTCGGGGTTCTCGTCCTGACGAGAACATAACTTGCCAGGAACCATCGGCCTCCCGCGTGTGGCGCTCGCCAGCGCGGAGGAAAACGGCCGGATCGAGCGGTCGGCCCGAGGCGTCGCGGACCTCGAAGTGGAGGTGGGGACCGGTCGAGGTGCCGTCTCGTCCTGGCACGCCACCGCTGGCCCCGAGCGGCTGGCCGCGCCGAACTCGGACCCCTCGCCGGAGCCCCCGACTCGTCGAGGACAGGTGCGCGTAGAGGCTCCGCCGATGGACCGTTCCGAGGGCTCCCGTGTGGTCGACCTCGACGACGAGCCCGTACCCGGACCGCCTGCCCACGGAGCGAACGACGCCAGAGGTCACGGCCCGAACGGTCGTGCCGAGGGGGACTGCCAGATCGACGCCGTCGTGGTGCCGGGTCCGACCGGAAACCGGGTGCCGTCGCCATCCGAACGGCGAGCTGACGGGGCCTCTGACGGGAGGCGAGATCGACGCCACCGGGCGCCGCGTGACCCGCTGGACCGGAGGGGCCACTCGGCGCGGGACGGTGAGATGCTCCGGGCGTCGCGAGTCCTGCTCGGGAGCCTCGATCTCAGTCAGACCCAGAGCCGCCGTGACGGGCGCGAGCTGGCGGAGGGCCTCGCCGTTCGGTGAGCTGGCGAGTGGGACGGCCACCGCTGCGACGAAGACCGCGAGGTGGGCGATTCGCCGGAGCCGCTGGCCGGAAGGGGGGCGGGGTGGAAGCACGGAGACCGGGCGTCATGACACGTCACCTCGCACAGCGCGCCCGAGCTTCGGGGCGGCTCACGTGCCCTGACGAAAACTGCTCTCGGGCGTAGCGGGCCGCGCTCGACACGCGGATTTGACGTCTGAGCGTTTCTCCACCCGTTCCAGACACCGACGGCGGCGGTTCCTCGCGCCTCAGCGAGACCAAAGGCACCCCTTTCCAGGGCGAAGGGTACCAGTTTACAGGGCGCCCCTCCGAGACCATCGGGATCGCGCCGTCCGGCACCGGGAAGGCCGATCCTCTGACCTCGCCCAAAGGCGTCGGGGTTGAGAGGTACCGGTTTGCGGGGCCAAAGGTACCCGTTTACAGGATGGTGTCTCCAAAGGCACCGGTTTACGGGGGCAGACCAGCTCAGACGCTGCCGTAGTGAGCGCTCGACCCTCGAAAGGTCCCCGTTTACAGGAGAGTGCTCGGGAAGCACTCGTAGCCAGGGCGACGCACCGGCTACGTCGGAAGACGTACGGTCTTCCCCGCAAACGTCCACCTATCGGGCGGGGACCCGGATACGGTGCCCGTCGGAACCGTCGTCGACGGCCTCTGGCGTCCAGGTCTCGGATGCTGAGGCGGCGGCACGCGCCCGTCCCCGGTCAGGGGTTGGGGGACACGACAGTCGATTTCCGGCATCGACGGTAGCCGTCGGAATGGTGGAGTCCGGACTGACCAGCGTGAGCCTCCGGCGGGTCGGGATGCGCTCTGGACGTGGGGGCCTTTGCCTTTCTCCACTCTCATCCTCAACGAACGCGACCCCGCGTCGTCGTTTAATAACCTTTAGAAGATGTTTAATACGTTTAGGGGTGCTCATCCTGTTGCGGCGCAACGAGATCCGGGGGCAAAGGTGGACGTTTGCGGGGTGATAGGTGGACACCTGCGGGGCGTTAGGTGGACGTTTGCGGGGCGACAGGTGGACGGATGCGGGGAGATAGGTGGACGTTTGCGGGGAGCGGCGCTGTCCGCGCTGGGTCGCGTACAAAAGGACGTGGAATCGGCCCTGATAGCACCTGTGGGCCGATCTATCGGAAAGCGTCTCCGTTCGCGTTTGTGGCCCCGAGAGATAGGTGGACGTTTGCGGGGCGTTAGGTGGACGTTTGCAGGGAGCGGGGTCTGGTTATGACGAGCGCTTTCTCCCAAATCGCCCCGCATGAGGCCTTAAAGACCGATTCTAGCCGCGTCGGTGGCTCGCGTTGTCAGGACTCCGCAGTGTCCGTACCCTGCAAGCGTCCACCCGTCCGATCCAAGGGGGCCGACCGCCTCCGGAGCCTTCTAGCCGGTCACGTGAACGGAGCCGAAATCAAGAAACACGTCGGGGCCGTCCACGTCCGCGGTGCGCTCTCGCTCCTCGAGCGGAAGGTCTCGAACGTCCTGCTGCTCAACGCCTACGACGAGCTCGACGACCCGACGGTGGCTGAGCACTCGATCAACTTGCCCGTGCTGGCCGACGTCGTCGGGTTCGACTCGAAGGACTCGAAGAAGCTCAAGAACGCCCTCCGCGCGCTCGTCGATTACAAGATCGAGTGGGACGTGCTGGGCGAGGGCGACGACGAGGGCGAGTGGGGCGTGAGCTCGTTCCTGGCCTCGGCCCGCGTCGAGCGCCGGACCGGCGTGTGCACGTACTCGTACCCGGCCCCGCTCCGGCGGCGGCTGGCGAACCCCCAGATCTACGCCCGGATCAACCTCTCGGTCCAGACCCGGTTCGCGAGCACGTACGCGCTCGCGCTTTACGAGAACTGCCTCCGGTTCCGGAAAGTGGGCTCGACGGGCTTCCTCGCGCTCGAGACGTGGCGGGGGCTCCTGGGCGTCGAGGAGGGCGAGTACGAGGAGTACAAGTACTTCAACAAGCGCGTGCTCAAGCCCGCCGTGTCCGGGGTGAACGCGCACTCCGACATCCGCGTCGAGATGGTGACCCGGAAGGAGGGGCGCCGGATCGTCGCCGTCAAGTTCCTGGTGTCCGAGGCGCCGGAGGGGCTCTCGGGCGACCCGTCCGACGTGGCCGAGGCGCTCGGGGCGGCGGTGCTCCCCGACCCCCGCGAGCTGGCGCCGGAGCCCGCCGAGCTGCTGGCGCCGGTCCAGCTCAAGCTCGTCGAGTTCGGGCTCTCCGACGCCCAGGCGCTCGACCTCTCGACGGAGTTCGACGCCGACCGTGTCGAGCGCAACCTGGGCTACGTCGAGGCCAAGCTGGCCGCGGGCGACGACGTCAAGAACTTGGCCGCGTACACGGTCGCCGCCGTCCGCGGCGACTACGAGCGCGGCGACCGCGCGGCCCGGCGGAAGCGGGGGGAGGCCAAGGCGAAGGGTCCGAAGGCGTCCGATCAGCCGGGGCTCTTCCCCACGGCCGAGGTCGTCGCCGTCCGCTCCCTCGGGGAAGAGGACGCCGCCGAGGGCCGCCAACTCGACGCGGCCATCGCCGCGCTCTCGGACGCCGACCGGGCGGTGCTCGACACCGAGGCGGTTGCCCTGCTCCGGGAGCAGGGGAGCGGGTGGTGGCGCGAGGTTGAGGGGGCCGTGGAGTCGGGGGAGACGGAAGGGCTTGGCATCGCCGTCCGGTCCGTGCTCCGGGTGGCGCGCCGGGACGTGATGCGGGAGCGGGCCGCGTGAGACCGACCCCGCGCGTGCCGGTCCGAGAGGCGTTCCCGGAGCTCGGGTACGGCGTAGCCGACACGGTCCGAGCGCTGAGGGATGGGCTCCCAGCCTCGCGCGCTGACGCATTGGCGTCGGCGTTGGATCTCCCGGTGTCGCGAGTCGCCGAGCTCCTCGGGGTGTCCGCCTCGACGCTCTCCCGACGCCGACGCTCGGGGCGGCTGGGCCGGTCCGAGAGCGAGCGGGTCTACCGCTTCGGGCAGCTCGTCGAACGAGCGGCGGAGGCGTTCGGGACGATGGAGGTCGGTTCCGAATGGCTGAAGCGGCCGAACTGGGCGCTCGGCCGTGAGGCGCCTATCGAGTACGCCGACACAGAGCCCGGCGCGCTCCAGGTCGACCGCGTGATCGGCCGGATCGAGCATGGGATTCCCCCGTAGCGGGTGTCGACCCGCACGGCGAGTGGCCGCACCGGGTATTCCACCCTGGGGTGATGTTTCACCGTGCGGTGAAACCTGTCAGCGGGCAGAAAACGGTGGTCGGGACTTGCAGACGATGTGGCTCACCGTCAAGTCGTGCGCTCGGAGGCGCGCAGGCAGGACCGGGCGGCCTACTTTCGCACCGTGTACGACGACGAGAACCGAGCCACCGACGCGGCGTGCCGCGAGCTCCTGGACCACCTGCTCCAAGACGAGCGAGCGTGGATGGACGAGATGGCGCCGGGTGGCGTCCCGTCCCACGGCTTGGCCGCGCTCATCAATCGAGGTTCGCCCGAGTTCTCGGGCCGTCCGCTCCGGGTCCGGTGGCTCGGGCTCCTGGGCGAGGTCTTGTGGGACGTGTTCTCCGACAACCACGACGTGGTCGGGCCGGACGGCGAACTCTATGATCTTGGCTCGTTCCGCGGGAGCGCGGATTTCATCGCCGACGTCGTGAACGACCGGCTCCCAGACGACCTCCGGGCCGGGCCGTCTCGGAGCGAGAGGGGATGGGGAGTCCGGGGCGTGGGCGCGTTCGTCTACCTCGACTTCTACATGGGGACGCTCGGCGCAGACAAGGACCGAGTCCGCCCGTTCTACGTCCGCGTGTTCGAGCGCCTTCGGGAGCGGGGGTGCGACTGGCGGTACGCCTCGCCGTCACTCAGAGCGGTTCGGCTGACCCCAGCGGACTCCGACGACGATCCCGCGACCTACGACCCGCTGGCTGCTCTCGCTGAGGCGGCTACCCGTTCTGAGAAAGACGCCGCATTCGAGAAGCTGTCTCGGGACCTTGCCGAGGCCAATGCCGAGGCGTTCGAGAAGTCCGTCCGTGATCCGCCGCCAGTCGTCCGGTCCTACATAGAGGTGTTCGGTGAGCGTCCGCGATACGTTCGTCGCTGACAGCACCGGCGTATTCGATCCATCGACCCCTTCAGCCTCATGCACTCGACGACTTACACGGCGAGGCTCGACGCGGAGCGTCGGCTCCCGCTTCGCGGAGACGCCCTCCACGCCCGATACTGGGTCCACCACCGCGTTGACGGCGTGATCGAGCTCCGCCCGGAGGTCGACGGCTCGCAGGTCTCCGCCCGCACGCTCCAGACCATTGGGCGGTCGGTGGAGTCGCTCGGCAGGGGAGAGGCGTCGGAGCCCGTCGATCTCGGTGAGGTGTTTCCCGACGACGGGGGGCACGGCTCCCTTCCTCCCAGCATCGCTCATCCGGAGGTCTCTCCCGGAGCTCGCCCTCACGAAGACATCGCCCAATGCGTGCTCGCCGCGCTCCATCGGTCCGCCGCGCGAGCCCGCCGTGTCGCGGCTCAGACCGGGACCCGACTCGTTGTCGTCCGCGACGGCGAACTTGTCATTGAGCTTGTCGAGGCGAAACTCGTCGGGGTCCGTAAGGGCGAAACCGCTTCGCCACCAGGGCACACGACGGATTCCTGAACTCGTCGGCCAGCACGAACCTACGTCCCTCGCACGCTCCTCCTCCGACATGGTCTTGCTCCGAGGGACTCGCCGACTGCTGAAAGGAGCCAGCGCTCTTCTCAGCGATGGACCGTTGCCAGAGGTAGGACCGCTGACGACGTGGTACGCCAACGTCGTCCCACTCCCGTACCCGGGACGCTCGCTCGTCCTCTTCACGGCCGCAGACACGATGCTGAGCGTCGTGGCCTCGGGCCGGTCGCTCCGGACGACGATCCCCGTCTTTCAACGTCGGGTCCCGATCCTTCTCCTGCGCCTGGGCCTTCCTGGAGCGTGGATCCAAGCGCGAGCGGACAACCTCGCTGACGTCTACATCGCCCGCGCAGGAGCCCAGACGCTCGACCGGACCGTGCTCGGGACGATGACCGACGCGAGCTACCAGATCTGGGCCGAAGCTGAGGCGGTAGGGACGTTCGACGAGCTCGACCTCGACCGCGTCGAAGACAGACTGGCCCAGGTCCCACTCGGCGCGCTTCGGTCGGAGCGGTCGTCGCTTGGGTCTCCAGCAGACGCCGTCGCTGAACTGGCCAGAGCGTGACGGTCGGGCAAAGCCCTCCGCCCAACGGCGGGATTTTTACACGGACCTGCTCACGGAGTCTGGGCGCGTGCTCCCCGATACCGCGCGCTTCTGTTTCGATTGTGCAGAAGGGTCCGGTTGAGGCCGTACTGGCTGCCGAAGAGGAGTAGAGAGGTTTGCAAGGTGGTAGTGTGGGACGCTGCAGATCGGTAGCGTAGCCTCCAGCCATTAACCGTCCTCTCCATGCTTGAGCCCCGCCGCGACGACGAACGCGCCGAGCTCGTCCCACTATCGCAGGTGTTACGTTACGTCGGCACTAAGGAGGGATAGCCGACGTATCGTGACACACGCTGACCGCCTTCTCGACCTCGCCCGCACGCGCAGCGTTCTTCGCTCGAAGGACCTCGGGCCTCTCGGCATCCCTCGCCAGACGCTCGCCCGGCTCCACAGGCGGGGTGACCTCGAGCGTGTCGGTCGCGGACTCTACGTCCTCGCCGGTGCTGACGTGACCGAGCGCCACACGCTCGTTACCGCCGCGCGCCGCGTGCCCCACGGCGTCGCCTGCCTGCTCTCGGCGCTCCGGTTCCACGACCTCACAACGCAGGCTCCCTTCGAGGTGTGGTTCGCCATCGAAGGCAAAGCGCGTCGGCCGAAACAGGAGGCGATCCCCCTTCGTGTGGTGTACATGTCCGGCGGGGCGTTCACCGAAGGCATCGAAACACACGAGCTGGAGGGGATCGAGGTCCGGGTGTTCAGCGCGGCGAAGACGGTCGCCGACTGCTTCAAGTACCGGAACCGGGTCGGACTCGGCGTCGCCATCGAGGCCCTCAAGGACTACCGCTGGAGCCCGACATTCGACGCCGACGCGCTCTGGCATTTTGCTCAGGTCTGCCGCGTCTCGACGGTCATGCGTCCGTACCTCGAAGCCGTAGTGTAGCTCGCGCCGAGCGGTGTAGCGGCTTGCCTAGGAGGGTGCTTGCTAGTACAATGGCATGCCACCGTACAGGCAAGCATGGCTCTCCCCATCGTCAACCGCTCCGCCGAGCTCTCCCGGCTCCATGCCCTGGCCGACGCCAGCGAGCACCGCCTAGCCCTCGTCACCGGTCGGCGTCGCGTGGGCAAGACGTACCTGCTCGCCAATGGGTGGGACGACCGGGCGGTCTTCTTCTTCACGGCATCCAAGACGACGCCCGAACTCAACCGCCGTCAGCTCGTCGAGGCCGTTGCGGTGTGGAGTGGCGAGAACGTCCGTCCCGAGGACTACCCTACGTGGCGGACCGTCTTCCGGCTCCTCCTAGAGCTCCGGGCTCCGCAGCCTCTCGTCGTGGTGCTCGACGAGTTCCAGTACCTCGGCGACGACGAGGCTGGGGCGGTTGAGGTGGCCTCGGAGCTCAACGCGGTCTGGGAGGCGCCCAGGCCCGAGCGGTCGTTCTTGATGGTCCTCTCGGGCTCGGCCGTCGGCACGATGGGCGCGCTCGCGTCTGGCGGCGGCCCGCTCTACGGCCGGTTCCAGTGGCAAGGCAAGCTGCGGCCGTTCGGGTACTGGCACGCCGCCGAGCTCGCGGGCCTGCGCGACCTCCGCGAGCGGGCGCTCGTTTACGGCGTGTTCGGCGGGACGCCGCGCTACCTCGCCGACATCGACCCGGCGCAGAGTGTCGCTGAGAACGCGACGCGCCTGCTCCTCGACCCCGGCGGGGAGGTCCGGCTCCTGGTCGAGACGGCGCTCGAACAGGAGGAAGGCCTGCGCGACGTCGCCAAGTACCGGGCGATCCTGCACGCGGTCGCGAGCGGGCAAACGAAGCGGAACGAGATCGCCGCCCGGGCCGGGCTCCCCGTCGACGGCGCGCTCCGGGACAAGCTCGACCGGCTCGTCGACCTCGGCTACCTCGAGACGCGCCGGAACGTCGACGCCAAGCCGAACGCGGCGGCTCGCTACGGCGTCGCGGATGCTGCGTTCCGGTTCTACGAGCGGTTCGTGGAGGCCAACCGCTCCCGGCTGGAGCGGCTCCCGGCCGCTCAGGTATGGGACGAGTCGGTCGCCCCACAGCTCGACGTGTACATGGGCCACGAGTTCGAGCGCGTCGCGGTGCAGGCGTACGACCGTCGGGCGGCGTCGCTCGGTCTGCCGACGGTGGCGGAGTGGGGCCGGTGGGAAGGGACGGATCGAGACCGGCGTCCCATCGAGGTCGACGTCGTGGCCCCGCTCTTGGGCGGAGGCGTCCTGACAGGCGAGGTCAAGTGGAACCGGGAGCCTGTCGGGGTTGGGGTCCACACGGGTCACCTCGACAAGCTGCGTCGGATGGCCGAGGCGGGCCGGGCGTGGGCGCACCAAGCGCTCGGCCCGGACGGCTTGCTTTTGTACGTTTCGGCGAGCGGGTTCGCCGATGGGTTCCAGGAACGCGCCGAAGAAGACGGCCACCGGGTGGTGTGCTGGGCGATCGAGGATCTGTATAAGGACTGAGCAGGAGCCTCCCGACGGGGGTGGCCGTCGGCTCGACGGAAGAGTGCGGCCGGAGACCTACTCGCTGCCCTCCGTCTCCGAGTCGCCGTCGGACCCGAGCCGCCCGATCGCCGCGCGGACCTCGCGCTGGTAGGCTCGTCGGCGCTCGGCGTCCTCGATCCCCCGGGCGATCTGTTCTTCGCGGGGGTCGGCCGCGGACCCATACGTGAGCGAGCCGAGCAGCCCCGCGAGCGCCCGCCCCCGCTCGGTCTCGGCCTTCGCGTACCGGGCGGCCCGCTCATCGACGTAGGCCTCGACGTCGGCCCGGAGCTCGTCGTCGGTGGCGTCGGCGAGCGAGAGGTCGACGCCGGGGAAGCGGCGGACGTGCTCCCAGACGTGGACCGGGATGGGGACCATGACCCGGTCGTACGACGCCTCGAACTGGGCGCCGTCGAGCTCGAGGTACACGAACCGGTCGTCGAACACCTCGTGGTAGAGGTGGAACGTGGGTCCGTAGGTGATGGTGGCTTTCGTCGACATGGGTTGGGAGGGGCGCGGTCGGCGAGGTTGAACCGCGAGACCATGATCCGTTCCGGGAAGGCGCGCGTGCTCGGGGTCCTCCCGGAGAAGGTGACAGGGGAGGACGCGACGTCGGTTCTTCGCTCTCGCCGCTCACTCGTCGCCTGAAACGAGATCGTCGTCGCCCTCTCCCTTCGACTGAGCGTCGAGGCGGCCGACCTCGCGGGCGATCCCGGCGTCGAAGTCCTCGGTCGTCGGGGCCGGTCCCTCAAGGGCATAGTCGGCGAGGACCCCACGAGCACGGGGTGCGCCGTCGGGGTGGCGGCCTCCTTCGAGGTCACTGGGAGAGGTCATGATGGTCTCTGGTCGAGTCCGCCAGACCGGCGGGAGCGGTCGAGGCCGAACGCGGCCACGACGGCGGCGCGGACGGCGCCGAAGTCCTGGGATCCGTCGACGGGGACGGACCCCCGGAGGTCCCGGAGGGACTGGTGAACGGCCTTGGGGACAGTGATCTAGCCTCGGCGACCGACTCTGCTCGAAGGCATCTCGTGACGGGTGCTTGTCAGGCAGCACGAAAATGTACGTCGAGCGGCCATCTGCCTTCCCTACAGCGCCGGGGAGCAGAGGGCGGTCTGGATTGTGCTCTGTTTTGCCTCTGTGGCGGCAAGAGAGCCCCTCCTGGTGCTCTCCCGCAGGGAGGAACTGGATGAGCACATCTTATTTGCTTCTGGGGCGGCAAAACTGGTAGGTTGGCAGCCGGGAGAGACCTCCTGCAACTGTTTATTGCCGCTCTAGCGGTACGCCCGTGTGCATCGACGACCCCGGACCCCTCCTCCGCTACCACCGCGAGCGCGCCAGCCTCTCGCGCCGCGCCCTCTCGGCCCTCTCGGGCGTGAGCGAGACGGCCATCTACGACGCCGAGCACGGCAAGCCCACCGTCCGGCTCGACACGCTCCTCGCCCTCCTCAAAGCCCTCAACCTCTCGCTCCACGTCGAGGGACCCCTCGTCGCCGAGTACGAGCGGACCCTTGCCCCCTCCGACGATGCCCATGCGTAGCGCCCGCGTCCTGATGCACGGGGTCCCGGCCGGATGCCTCACGGAGGGGGAGGGGGGGTACACCCTCACCTACGAGCCTGGCTACGAAGGCCCGCCCGTCTCGCTCACGCTCTCGGTCCGCCCCGAGCCCTACCGATTCGACCGGTTCCCCCCCTTCTTCGACGGCCTGCTCCCCGAGGGATGGCAGCTCGAGGCCCTCCTCCGCCAGGCCAAGCTCGACCGCTCCGACCTGTTCGGCCAGCTTCTCGCGGTCGGCGAGGACCCCGTCGGCGCGGTCTCCGTCTTCCCCGACGTCGCTGAGGCCTCGCCTGGGGCCTCCCCGTGAACGACGCCCCCGGTCGGTGCCCGCTCACCTACAACCCGCTCGGGTCGGGCGAGCCCCTCTACTCGGCGGCCGGACTCCGCCGTCTGTCCCGGACCCTTACCCACCTCGACCCGCTCTCGTTCACGGCGGCCGGGCTCGTCCAGGAGGCCGCCGCGCGGGCTGACCGGATGTCGATCGGGGGCGTCCAGCCCAAGGTCAACGCTGTCCTCCGTCCGGCCGAGGGTCGCTTCGAGGTCGTCACGGTGGGGGGACGGTGGATCCTCAAGCCCGACAACCCCGCCTACCCCGAGGTCCCCGCCAACGAGGACCTCGCGATGCGCTTGGCGTCGGCCGCCAGCGTCGAGACGGCCGACCACGCGCTCGTCTACGCCCGTGGCGACGACGATCCGGACGCCCCCGGCGCCCTCGTCTACGCCGTCCGACGCTTCGACCGCGTCGGCCGCGGCGACAAGCTGGCCCTGGAAGACTTCGGACAGCTCCTCGGCCTTGATCGCGAGACGAAGTACGATGCGTCGATGGAGCGGGCTGCCGCGGCCGTCGAGGCGTTCTGCACGTTCCCAGCGGTCGAGAAGGTCGAGCTCTTCCGGCGGACGCTCGTCGCCTTCCTGACGGGCAATGAGGACATGCACCTCAAGAACCTCGCAGTCCTCACCGGACGCGACGGGCTCCGCCGGCTCTCGCCGGCCTACGACCTCGTCGCCTCGGCCGCCGTGCTCCGTGACCCCCAGGAGCTCGCGCTGCCCATCGCTGGCAAGCGCTCGAACTTGCGCCGCGAGCACCTCGTCGACTATTACGGCCGCGAGCGCCTTGGCCTGACCGAGCGCGTCGTTGAGAGCGTCCTCGCAGACATCGCCGATGTCGGCCCGGCGTGGAATGATCTCATCGACCGATGCTTCCTTTCAGACGCGATCCGCGACCGGCTCCGCGAGACCATCTCGGAACGTCGCCGTCGTCTCGGGCTGGTCGGGCCGACGGCGAGGTGAGCACGGGGCGTTGACCAGAGCGCAATAGCTGTTATTGCAAATACTCTCGGGTGGCCGAGCTCCACCGCGGTTGCGAATGACCCGAAAGAGTTCTCTGGCGAACGCGACATAAGGGGTCTTATGTTACTGACCCCGACCCGATCGACGACGTACGAGTGGAACAGAGTGACAATGCAATAACAGTCGTTGACCGTGCCGAGCCGCTGGCAGCCACGGTCCGCCAGTCGGGCGAGACCGCTCCCGTCTCGCAGGCCGACGACGACGGGCACCTCGTCCGGCTCTGGCTCCACGGGAAGTCCGCCAACACCCGCGACGCCTACGACCGCGACGTCCGCGCCTTCGTCGACTTCGCCGACGTCCCACTCGCCCAGCTCACGCTCGGCCACCTCCAAGGCTGGTCCGACGCGCTCTCACGCGCCGGGCTCGCGGCCTCGACCCGGTCGCGGAAGCTCTCGGCGGTCAAGAGCCTGCTCTCGTTCGGCCACAAGCTCGGCTACCTCATATATAACGTGGGGGCCGCCGTCGCCTTGCCGAAGCAGAAGGACACGCTCGCAGAAAAGATCTTGCCCGAGGCCGCCGTCCACCGCGTGCTGGCGGTCGCCGATGCCGTCGCGACGGAAGGCTCGTTCACCGACCGCCGGAACGCGCTCGCGCTCCGGCTCTTCTACGCGAGCGGCGGGCGGGTCTCTGAGCTCGCCGGACTCCGCTGGCGCGACTGCGTCGAGCGGTCGCTCGAGCGGGGGCGACCGACCGGACAGGTGACCCTCTACGGGAAGGGCGGCAAGACGCGGCGCGTGCTGCTCTCGGCCGACACGTGGGCCGTCCTCGAAGGCCACCGCCAGCGCGAGACGACGGGCGGCGTCGCGAAAGGCGGGCACCCCGTGCTCCGTTCGCGGAAGGCGGGAGTGGGCGGAGCGCCACGTCCACTAACGAGGCAGCAGTTGTGGCGTGTCGTAAAGGACCTGGCGAAGCGCGCGGGGCTGCCCGGCGCCGTCTCGCCCCACTTCTTCCGCCACGCCCACGCCAGCCACGCTCTCGACCGTGGGGCGCCGCCGCACCTGGTCCAGCAGACGCTCGGCCACGCGAGCTTGCAGACCACGAGCCGGTATGCGCACGCCCGGCCCGACGACTCGTCCGCGCGGTACCTCGGGGTATAGCTTGCCAAGCGGGACTACACTGTGCACTTGATTGACCTTCTCGTCGTTTGCCGTTTCGCGCTTCACGGCGCACTAGCATTCGTTCTGTTCGTAGGCGTGAACTGGCTCGGCCCCCGGTCGAAAGCGTTCGGGTACGTGAGTCTCCACGCCGTGCCTCGGGCGTCGGACCCGCCGAGCACTGTATTCAACGTTGTGTTCCGGGCGGCGGCTCCAGTGGCGCTCGTGCTGCTGACGGCGACGGCGCTATACGCCGTCGGATGGGATCCGATGGTTGAGGGCATCTGGGCGGTCCCGGTGTACTACTTCGGAGGAAGCCTCGTCTTCAACCTGGCTCTGGGCCGGTGGCTGATCTTGAACTGGGTCCGAGAGCTTGGCCAGGCGGCGCTGTCGATCGGCACGGTGGCGCTGTTGTACAAGCGGGTGATCGAGGACCGCGACACCCTGATGCCTGACGCGGAGGCAATCGTCGCAGAGTTGTGGATCATCGTCGCCCTGTTCATCTACGCAGTGCTCAACGGCGTCAAGTTTGAGTGGAAGGGCTCTATCGAGCGCTCCGACCGATACATCGAGTCTGCGTACGAGCGGTATCGAGCGACGTGGGGCGAGGTCGTCTCGGCGGAGCTTCCGGTGAAGGGAGCGGGTCCTGACCCCTTCGTGGAGTCCGTCGTCTACGCTGTGATGATCTACGAGGGGTTCAATCGGCCGCCGCGCGTCCAGCGTGCAGAACGGTGGATTCAGCGTGTGTGGCCCGGTCGACCGAGGACGCTCGGGCCGATGCAGGTCAGGTCTGCGATCCCGATGACCGACGAGCAGAGCGTGCGGGTAGGGGTTCGGCGTGTGGCGGCTGTAATCGCCGAAGCGCAAGATTCCCCGTCGTCGTATCAGCCGTCGATGTACGACGTGGCTCATCAGGTGTACCAGGACTACAACCCCGGCGAGCGGTACGCGGAGGACGTGGCGGCCGTGCACGACGTATTGATCCGTCAGCACTACCCGGCGTTGGCCGAGGCGTTGGAGGGCTCGTACGGGTCGTACGCGAGGTAGTGCTGGAGGAGTGCTCGGGTGAGGGCGGGCCGGGCGGGCGGCATGGTAGCGCCCCATGAGATCGACGCCGCGAACGCGGTAGAGGTGAGACAGCCGAGCGCGCTATGCGGACAGCTCCGAGTTTGTACTAGTGGGAGAACGAACTGAGGGCAATCATGGCAGGATCCAATTGGGGAGAATGCCCTCTTAACTATGCGTCCTGCTTACCCTGGACAAGCCAGCGTGATCGACCTCTCACATAACAGACCTTCAATGCACACGCCACCCACGCGGGGCCTTCTTCCGCATCTCGACTTCTTTCAGCTCACTGCTGATGCGTTTGAAGAGCTTTGCCTGGACCTCGTACTGGACGAGGGCGAAGTCGAACGAGCCGTGCGCTACGGTGTAAAGGGAGATTATCAGGACGGCATCGACATTCTGGCCGTGCTCGAATGGGGCAAGCAGCGGGCCTACCAGTGCAAACGCGAGAAGCGGTTCGGCCCGGCAAAGATCCGCGAAGCGGTCTCACTCTTCTTAGATCATGGCCTAGCTGACAGCGTTGAGGCTTTTGTTCTCTGCACAGCCGAGCGCCTCAACTCGCGGCAGCGTCTGAACGCTCTCACCGAGGCAGGCGAGCGGCTCGGCGAGGTCCGGTTTGAGGTTTGGGACCAGGCGGAGTTGTCTCGACGCCTTCGCAACCGCCGGGATCTCGTCGCCCGAGCGTTTGGTGAGTCATGGGCCGAGGCGTTCAACGGCACCGTGACCGGATGGGACCGCGCTCACGGCATCGAAACCCGCTACCTCGTCTGCATGAGCTCGGACGTCACGTTCGACATCGCTGCGGGCCGTCTCGACGGCACCCCGTTTGAGGATGGGACCCTGTTCTTGTCGCCCGCAGGGCGCTACCAGTCAGCGCTTGCTCGTGCGCTCGGGAGCGAAGGGCGCCGAGAATCAGAGTACGGGCGCGGCTTCAGGAGTGCGAACGCCTACCAACGTGCACACCCGGACGCGAAGGTTGAGCCGTGGGGTGGAGAGCACCCCACGTTCACCCGTACGCCGAGCGCGACAGAGGTACAGAAGCATTTCAAAGACCCGATCACCCGATCATTCCTCGACGCAGGGGTCCGCCTCGACCGCCTTGCCCAGGTCACAACGCAGTTCGAGTACTGCGGCTCCGGGCGTTTCGAAGAGTCGCACGCGGTCGCGCCTCTGTGGTCTCTGCACCTGCAAATCACCAATCGATCGGCCGAGGCCGTCCACCTCGACCGCCTCCGTGGCAGTGGGCGGAGCGGGCGCAACCAACCTTACGAGGCGCTCGAGCCGGGAGTAGGACAGTCGTTGGAAGCCGTCGGCCCCGGCTCCGCGCTTGCCCCAGGCCAGACGCTGTTGGTCCCGCTCGCAACTCTGGTCATCCCCTACACAGCTTCTGGTGTCGATCATGGCCACGACTGGGATGAGATCGGGGACCGTCTGTGGTTCGACAGCTTCGCGGACCTCTCCGAGCAACTTGCCGAAGCCTGGGTCATCGGACCGACGTTCTGGCCCGAGGAGATGTCGATTCAGTCTCTCGACGGCGACTCCACGGCGGAGATAGCAGTCAGGGCGTTCGAGCCCCGGCGGATCGGGATACTTGACGTGGAATGGGGCTTCGGGTCGTGTCCGCACCTGTTCGTCGAGCTCAACGACGGGGTCCAGTACGTCCGGCCTCTCTTCACCGCAGTACCCGGCGCTGAGTGCACGGAGCATGCCCTAGCCCCTCCAGGCGCGGTCGCCTTCTTGCTCGCCGAGCTCGAACACGAGACAACGTACCTGACGTCGGTGTTCATCGACGGTCAGCCTATGCCGGCCCCGCCATTGCTACGCCGAGGCGATCGACTGCGAATGCCGGTGTCGCCGGGCAGCGACGCGGTGTTCGTGGGGCACTACGAAGCCGCGCGTACGGCTTATCGCCCCGAGCTCGCCCGCCGACTGATCTCAGCATTCGTCGGTCACGCTCACCAGTCAGCTTCCGCTGAGTTGGATCGCACGGATCGACCATTCGGCCCCGTTGTATCCTGAGTGGCGCGCCGCAATCTATTTTCCGTCCCCTTGCTCTGACCCCATGTCGAAGTCCCATCGCACCGTCAAAAGCTCGTCGAAGGTGGGCGCCGTGAGTCTGGCGAAGGCGTTGTCGGCCGCGAAGCGCGTACGCGACGGTCGGACGTCGAAGATGGCAAAGTCCACGTCGCTGTCCCAATTCAAGAGCGCACCGGCGCTGGTCAAGAAGTAGCCGGTGGCGGCCTACACGCAGGGCGTCTTTGTCAACTGCCCTTTCGACCCGGACTACGCGCCGGTCTTCGACGCGGTGGTGTTCGCGGTCCACGACGCCGGCTTCGTGGCGCGGTGCGCGCTGGAGGAGGACGACAGCGCGCGCGTCCGGGTCGAGAAGATCTACGACATCATCGGCGCGTGCCGGCTGGGCGTCCACGACGTGTCGCGGACGGAACTGGACCCGGCGATGGGCCTACCGCGGTTCAACATCCCGTGGTCTCGGAGCCAGTCGCCCACGAGCTTTTGACGGACGTCCTCTTCCGTCATTTGACGCCGTCCCGGGCGGCTGAGCCGTCCCGGAGAATCTTCGCGACTCGCTGTGTTTGCGAACGGGTGATCGTGGCTCTAGATCTGGGAGCTCCGGTGGACTGCGAGCGTGTGCTTCGTTTTTCCTGCCTTGCGCGGGGGATGACCGGTGCTGACGGAAGCAGCAGAGTGGGGTGTCCTTCCCGTCGTTGAGGAGCCCAGAGCGGCGCAGCGGAAGGTCGCCTCGCTAGAGTCGGTCTAGGTGGTCTTCCAGCGAGGCGATGATGGCTCCTGCTCCATGGAGACGCAGTTGCTGCTGAGGGCATGGGTGAACCGTTCGTACTTGCTCAGACGGGAAGCCGTGGCTTGGGGCGCCACCGCGAGGATGGCCTGGACGGCGCTCCTGAGGGCCGTCGGGTCGTCGCTCTCCACCTCGGCCTCGAAGATGGTGCGTCCACCGGGAAGGCGAACGCGGTCGAGCTCGACCGCTGCCCCCTTACCGAGCGAGACCACGACTCGGAGGGTTCGCATCCAACCCACGCGGTCGAGGTGCTGCACCCCCAGGTCTCCTAACAGGCCGTGCAATGGTTCTGGGAGATCGTGCTCGACGTCGAGCCGTGGGGCGAGGCGGCAAGAGGCCCAGGAGGTTTCGGACGCGGTACGCGTGGCGCCGTTCTGGCATGTGGGGACCTTGAGAGTCGCCTCCGTGTCCCCACCTGCCGTGTGGCGGACGCGGAACGTGATAGCCCGGTCCGCTAGGGTCCCTTGAGCGTCGTAATAAACGTTGAGGAGGTCGATCCGCTGGATGAGCTCTCCGGACTGGCGGAGCCGCTCGTAGTCATCGGCCGACAGCTCGAGCTTGGCCTCAATCTCAGTGTGTGTCATTGGGGATCGTCTAGCGTGAGCGCAGCCGCACGCAAGGCTTTGAGCGTGGTCTCGTCGTCCCCAGAATAGTACAGCCGGCCGATGCTCACCTCTTCCTGTGCGAGGACGCGGAGTGTGGGGAGTTCGTCGGCCCACGAGCGGCCGAGAACAAGACCGTACACGCCATCTGAACCCCGGTGGAGGATCCGGGCTACGTCTTTGCGGTCGATGTCCTTGGTGGCCTTGGGGTCGACGGTGTCCAGATGGAGAGAAGCGTCGGGGTGGGCGGCCACGAGTTGGCGCCTGTGCTTTTCTAAGCGCTGCTTGACCGCTTTCTGGGTTGCCGCTTTTCGGTCCGTCGGCTTCTCGCCCCTGGCAGGAGGTGTGCCCTCGCTGTCCTCGGCTTTCTTCAGGATGACCTCCACATCGTCGCTCACGTCGACCTGGGTCACCTCGTCTACGCGCTTCCAGAGCTGCCGCCGAGAGATCTTGCGCGCGATGTCTCGCAAGTCCTTGGAAACGGTCTCGTCACCCTTTAGGACACGGATGAACGTCTCGTCGCTCAATTCCAGGTAGGTCTCGACGAGGTCGTCGAGAGTTGAGGGGGTGAAGAGGTCCAGTTCGTCCCCTGCTTGCTTGGCGATCGCTTCCAGCATTGCCGAGGTGGCTCGGTTGGTTTTGTGGTAGTAGACCTGGGTGAAGAGCTGGAACCTGGCTTGGACGAAGTTCTCCACCGCCCGAATGCCGCTGCGCTTGACGGCGAGACGGAGGGTCGTGGAGTCGTGCGAGGTGCAGACCAAGAGCGAGCGCAGAACGCGCTCTCGGTCGTACAGGCCGTAGGTGACACCGATGGACCGGCTGTCGCGCTCGAGGTAGTCCATCCGGTCCGCGTCGAGCGGGGCCGATGCGATGAGATCGTGGAGGAGGGGGACGTAGCGTTTGAGCCCTTCGGACAGACACAGCTCCGGTCTTTGGAGTATGGCTGCAGCGACCACTCCTGGGACGTGCTGCGCATCGACGCCTGTAGCGTTGGTAGCCACCTCCCCGTCCTTGAGGAGCTGATCCCAGATGACCGCGAACAGGATGCAGGACATCTCCTCGTGCTCGACACGGGGTCGGTCTGCCTTGTTCGGATCGTCGCTCTGCCCGATGTTCTCAGCTAGTCCGCGGACCGAGGCCAGCCGCTCGTCCGTGCGGACGATCTCGATGACGGGGCCTGTTTTAGGGGCGAAGCTGTCGAAGGTGTGGGAGAGGGGGCCATGTCCGAGATCGTGCACGAGCCCGGCGAAACGCACCACGCGAATAAGCGCCGTGAGCACCTCCTCATCGAGAGTGTGAAGGGCGACCGCCTCGCCTTCTGCTGCCTCTCCGACAGATCGCGCACGCCCCTTCTTCGACGCGGCGTACCCGTTGCGGAGGAGGCTCTCGACAATGGTTTGCGCGATGTGAAGGACGCCGAGGCTGTGCTCAAATCGCGTATGCGACGCCGCTGGGAAGACGTAGTAGAGGAGTCCGTTTTGACGGATGTGATGAAGCCGCTGGAAGAGCGGATGGTTTAGAACCGCGCGCTCCTCGTTGGAGAGCCGGACGATCCCGTGGACGGGATCGAGAATAGCGTTGGTGTAGCGGAGCGAGTCGGGGAGTCTCATGATCGAGGAGGCATCGTCTGAGACCGAGCGAAGAACTGAGGGCGGCGGCCCCAGGGTTACCGGTCGAGGGAGAGGGCTTTGGTGGCGGCGGTGCGGAGGTCGCCGAAGAAGATGGGGTCCACGGTCTCGAGGACGTCGGCGTGGACCTCGAAGAAGCTCCGCTTGTTCTCGATGGGGATGAGCGCGCGGCGGGCCCCGTTGTCCATCGCCACCTGGAGCGGCTCGACGAGCGAGTGGACGGGCTTGACGTTCCCGCCGATGGAGAGGTCGCCCAGGACCAAGAGGCCCGCCAGCGGCGGCGCCTTCTGGAGCGCGGACACGGCGGCGACGACGAAGGCCACGCCGATCTCACCCGCGACCCGGTTGCCCAAGAGGTCGACGGCCTCGACGTGGAGGTCGGTGACGTCCAAGAGCCGGTCGAGCCCGTAGGCCGTCTTGTTAGCCCGGAGGTAGCTGTGGGCGCGGGTGACCGACTCCTTGGTGATGCCGCTGAGGCCTCCGGCGGGCTTGAGCTTCCCCGTCCCGCTGGCGGGCGTGACCTCCAGTCGGTAGAGCCCGACCGTCCCGTCGGTGGCGACGGCGCCGGCGTATACGGTGCCCGGCGAGAGCGGGTCGGCGGCGATGAGGTCGCGCCCGCCCTGCTCGGGGACGCCGACGAACCGCTCCTCGCCCGTTTCGTTGAGCGTGTAGCTGAACGAGGTGTGGTAGTACTCGAACGCCCCCATCTTCTTGAGCTGCTCCTTGACGCGGCGCCGGCCCTCGATAGCGAGCTCCAGGAGCGGTTCTAGGTCCTCGGCGTTCGGGTCGCCAGCGGGGTGCAAGATCTTGACCAGGCCCGAGACCGTGCGGCGGACGGCCTTCCGGTCCCGGGCGTTGAGGTGGGAGCCCAGCGCGGCGTGGCGGTCGAGGAGCTCGGTGTAGTTCGACTTGCGGAGCTCGCGGAGCGCCTCGGCGAGGTAGTCCACGACGAAGCCGTAGTGGTCGGTGAAGTGCTCGTTCCGCATCTTCGGCACCTCCCAGCCCGGGAGGTAGGCGTGGAGCCGGTCGATGAACGCCATGTCGTCGCGGATGGCGTCGGGGAGCGGGGCGAACAGGTGGCCCGTCTGGACCATCACGTCGACGGGCTGCTGGGTGTTGCCGAAGAAGGCGAGGCTGGCGTAGCCCGCCATCGCCTCCTGCCCGCGCTGGAACTGGCCGGACTCGCCGTAGGTCTTGAGCGTGGTGACGACCTCGAGCGGCATCTTCTGGAGGTCGGCCACCTCGTCGAACCCGACGACGTCCCAGATCATGACCATCCCCTTCTGGCGGCCGTTCATGTGGCCGAACAGGTTGGCGACGGTCGTGGGGCCGGTCAGGAGCGAGGCGTAGGGCGAGATCTCCTGGACGGCGTAGCTCTTGCCCGTCCCCCGCGGCCCGAGCTCGATCAGGTTGTAGTTCCGCTCGCACAGCGGGACCAGCCGGGACAGGAACAGGAGCTTGGTCCGGAGCTCCATCTCGTCGGGCTCGTAGCCCATGCTCCGGAGCATGAGGTCGGTCCACTCGGCCGTGGTGAACTCGGCCCGGAGCGCGCGGTACTCGGCGAGGTCGAAGGAGGCGAGTTGGATGGGCGTGAGCTTCTCGATGACGAACGGGTAGCGCTCGTCGTCGGGCTCCCACGCCATCTCGACCTGGGCCCAGATGCCGCCGGTCAGGAGCCGGTCGAAGTCGCGGACGTAGCGGTCGGGGATGCGGACCTTGGTGTGGCCGAAGTTGACAACCTCGGCCCAGTAGGCGCTGTCGACGAGCTTGACCTTGACCTTGTCGATGAACGTGTGTCGGCCCTTCTCCTTGACGCGGCTCTGGGCTTTGGTGGCCTCGTCGGGGCGGATGTAGTGGGTAGCGAGCGTGTCTTGCACGACGCCGAGCCCCATCTGGATCGCCATCTCGTCGGACGAGGCGCAGTACTTGCCGAGCAGGTACTCCAAGACGAAGACCGGCACGTTGGCGCCGACCTTGACCTTCCGGACGAGGTCCTTGCGGACGACCTTGCCGGCGAAGACGCGGGCGACCTTGTCGTCGAGCGCGTCGCGGGCGGGGGGGGCAGGCGTCATGGGCTAGACGGACAAACGGAGCGGGATGGGGTCGGACTGGGCCAGGCGGCGGCCGGTCTCGGGGTCTTGGACGGCGACGCAGACGTCGGCGACGTCGTCGCGGGCGAGGAGGAGGCCGACGGTGGCCTCGCCGTTGGGCGGGAGCGTGACCGTCCCGTGCTCGCGGTCGAAGTCGGCGCCCATCGCCATGCCGGCCTGGCCGACCTCGGCGCCGCCGTGGAGCAGGACGACGCGGACGGTGACGGGCTCGGCCGCGAACAAGTTCGACGGTCGGACGCGGACGCCGAAGGTCCGGTTGGTGATGGCCGTCGGGAGGTCGGCCAGTTCCACCTCTGCCGAGGTGCTGGCGGCGGGGGCCTGGGTGGGGAGCCGGAACGTGAGGGCTGGCACCACCATCTCCTGGAGGCTGGGGCCGCCGTGGTGGTAGCTGAGGTCGCCGCCGGCCTTAAAGACGGCGGCGCCGGGCGGGAAGCAGACGTCGAGGTCGGCGTCGTAGCCGAGGGCGGCGGCCGAGACGCGCAGGGCGCCGGGGGGCGTGGTGCCTCCCCTCCCGACCCAGCAGCGGCGGCCGAGCTTGACGGTCTCGCCGCCCGGGGCCTCGACGGCCATGTCGGCCCCCTTGCGTGACGCGAACAGGTGGCCGTGGTCGGCGACGACGACGAAGCGGGCGACGCCGGCCTCGGCGAGCTTGCGGACGGCGCGGGCCAGGTTGCTCACGACCGTGCCCATGACGTGGCGCGCGAGGTCGAAGCCCCCCTCCCCCAGCGCGTCGATCTCCTGGGAGCGGACGACGACGAGCGGGGCGCCCTGGACGGCGGTCGCCAGCTTGGCGGCCGACTGGCGGAGCAGGTCGTCGAGCGTGAGGTCGGCGGCGTCGGGGACGCGGGCCTGGAGCAGCTTCTGGCGGGCGGGGAGCCCGGGGAGCGGCGTCTCGCCGACCGACGGGGCCAGCTTGCCCTTGACGGCGCCCAGCCGGAACGAGGCGCCGGCGCCGGGCAGCAGCGCCGCCATCCCGACGACGGTGACCGAGGGGAGCGCAGCGATGGCCGGCCGCAGGCGGAGGTCGAGGGCGCCATCGAGCCGCTGCGCCAGCTCGGCGGCCATCTCGTAGCGGAGCGCGTCGGCGACGAGGTAGGCGACGGGCTCCGGGGCGCCGTCCACGAGCGTGGCGTAGACGGAGGTCTGGGCGAGCGGCCCTTCGACGGACCAGCCGTGGGCGCTGAGGGCGTCGGCGAACCGCTCGGCGGCGCGGTGGACCCAGCGCGCGTAGCGGTCACGCAGGCGGAAGAGGGCCTCCTCGGCGGCGGGGTCCTGGTCGAGCCCAGCGACGTGGGCTTCGAGCTGGCGGTGGAGCGTGTCGGCGCGGTACCACGGCGCGTCGCCGTCGGCGTAGGCGGTGACCCAGGCGGCGGGGGTGCCGGCTTGGGTCTCGACGGCCCGCTCGACGCGCTCGAGCTCCGTCCCGAGTCGGGCCAGGAGCCGGCAGGTCTCCCACTGCGCCTGGTGCTGGACGTCGTGGCGGGCCCAGAAGCTCGCGCCGTGGACGTCGGCGAGGGCCAGGGCCTCGCCGAAGGCGTCGGCCGCCAGCCGGGCGGCGGTGTGGGCAAGGACGGCGTCGGACTCGAACCGGAACGTGTCCACGCGGCCGAGCGCGGCGGGGTCGAGGTCGGCCTGGGCGAGCGCGAAGTCGGCCGCGACGGCGTCGGCGGCCTTCTGGTAGGCGGCGGGGTGCCGCTGGCGGAGCCGCTCGACGAGAGCGCGGGCGCGTTTGGTATGGTCAGCGGTGCGGGGGGCCGGGACGTCTGCGATGGCGAGGGGCGGGTCGCCGTCGAGGTCGTCGCGGAACTCGGCGAGCAGGGCGAACCGGAGCGCCTGGTGGCGGAGCGCGGCGGGGTCCGCGTCGGCGGGCGTCTCCAGGCCGAGCCGGGAAGTGAGCAGGGCCGCGAGCTCGCCGCTGGCATCCTTCGCCTGGACCGCCGCGTCCGAAGCGAGGTCGCCGAGCCAGCGGGCCAGGAGCTCGTCGCCGTCGGGCGTATCGAAGACGGTCCGGAGCATCGACGGGGCCGACGCCTCGTCCTGCTGGCGGAGGACGTCGGCGACGTCGGCGTAGGTCAGGCCGTCGGGCAGGAGGCCGTCGATCTGGCCGTCGGTGAGCGAGCGGCGCAGCAAGACGCGGGCAAGGCTGGCGAGCTGGGGCTCGTAGGTGACGCCGCCCTCCTCCAGCTCGGCCAGGAGCGACTCGTGGGGGCGGGGCTTGGGGGCCGGGACGTAGACCAGGAGCGGGTCGGGCCGGGCGGCCGAGACGACGGGCTCGACGGCGGCGCGGAGCCCGAAGTAGGACCCCTCGAACCGGGCCACGAACGTATCGAGCCCGCCCAAGACGGCCCGGGGGAGCGGGTCGCCGGGCTCGGGCGCCAGCTCGTCGAGGAACGGGCCGAACTCGCCGCGGGGGTCGTAGAGCACGACGACGCGGCGGGCGTCGAGGTGGCCGCGGAGGGTCTGGGCGAGGTGGTCGTGGAGGAGGTGCATGGGCTAGGCGTCGGGCGTGGCGGGCGGGCGGACGCCGGTGAAGCGGTAGACGCGGCGGGCCACCTTCTGGCCCTTGCCTTTGGCGCCGAGCGAGAGCGCGGACTCGTCCACGGTGGCCCCGACGCTCCCCTCCCCCGTCACGTCATAGAACTCCTCGATCTCGACCTGCTCGGCCGTCCGGATGCGGTCGGCGATGGCGAGCTCCTGGGCGACTTTGGCCTGGCGCTCGGCCATTCGCATCTCGATCTCCTGGCGCCGTTCGAGCCGTTCGAGTTCCTGGAGGTCGTCGTTGTTGGCGGCGCTCTCCGACGCATCCGACGCCCTGGTGAGCGCGCGGTAGATCCCGTAGTACGGGACGACAGCCTGCATGAGCGCGTCTTTTTGCTCGTCGGTCATGGCTAGCGGGGCGCGAGGAGGTGGTCGCGGGCGGCCTGGACGGCGGGCGACTGGCGGTCGGCGACCAAGCTGGCGACGGACTCGGTAGGCTCGTCGTGCGGCTGGAACGAGTCGTCGGGCTGGCGCTCGAAGAACACGTCCTCCAGGCTGTGCGCGAGCGCGAGGTCAGCGCGCTCGGCACAGAGGGGGACGACGCGCTCGGGCCAGAGGTGCATGGCGAGGTGCGACCAGTCGTAGTCGCCGTGTGCGAGCTCCTTCCACGCCTTCGCGAGTTCCTTTTGCCAGGGGCGGTAGAGCGTGAACAGGCGGTGGAGCGGGGCGAAGTTGATCAGGACGCCGTCGTCGTGAACGGGGCGCCAGAGGGGGGCCGTGGCTTCGATCTCGTCGCGGAAGAGACGGAGCTCGGCGACGGCGTCCTGTTGTACGGCGACCCTCTTCCGGGCGGCGGCGGAGGTGTCCGCGCCGAGGTCGTTCTCGAGTTGGCGGAGCTGGCCCTCCTCGTGGGCCACCTTGCCCCGCGCTAAGTCGAGCGCGCGGTAAAGCGTGTCGCGGTTGAGGCGCGGGTAGTAGAGCCAGAGCGTGTAGCTGCCGGACGGCGTGGAAAGCGGCCAGTAGATGGGCGCTTTCCGGCGGCTCTTGCTGTACTTGCGGCGGTGGGACTCGAAGAACGAGCTACCGCGGTGGAGGTAGGCGCGGAGGGTCTTGGCGCCGAGCATGGCGACGAGGGCGTCGCGCTCGGCGGACGGGTCGTCGTAGATCTCGCCAAGCGCCCCTTCAATGCGGGCGACGATGTCTCGGGGATGGCCGGGGTCATCTACGAGGAGGCCGTCTTCGGGAAAGGCAATCGGGTAGCCGTCTGGGGGCGACGCGGCGGGGAGGCCGTCCTCGCCGACGAGCATCCCGGGTGGGCAGGCCGGGAGCGGGGCGAACGGGTCCGGGATCTCAGGGGGATCGGCGGTGCCGGCGGCGTAGCGGACGTCCCACCGGCCAAAGGTGCAGCCGAGCGCGTAGGAGATGATGTTGTGCGCGTAGGCGTCCGCCTCGATGGCCGCCTCATCGTCTTCATCCTCGTCGCCGCTGGCGGTGGCCTCGTCGTCGTCGCCGAGGCCGACCATTGCGGCGAAGCGAGTGGAGTCGACGTTGTACATCTGGTCAACGCCCTCGTCGAACGCTGCTAGCGTCTCGGCCAGGAGGGCGTCGCGGTCCTGGAGGAGCGCCTGAGTCAGTTCCAGCCCGTTAGTGGCGGAGGTTCCGACCACCGGCGCGTCGAAGACGGAGTTGACTTCGTTGAGGTGGCTCGCGGCGATTTGCGATTCGCGGATCATCCGAGCGGAACGCGCCTCCAGATCTTCCGCCAGTTCGGCATCGTGTTGCCAAGGCAACCGCTTCAAGATCCCTGTATTGAACTCGGATGCGTTCGCCTGAATGTGGATCAGCGCGAGAGGGAGCCGCGCGTTCAGCCAGCCAGTCAAGTACTGCGGAGTGATATCAGACTGGCTCAGCACTGCTGGCCCCTTTGCTCCTATGACACATCCTGCTGGCAGAGCGCGCGCACTGAATCCCCGCGCGCTCCGCTTCGAGTACGTAGATCCAAGCCTCCGCCAGTAGTCAGAAGCTTGCCGGACTTGCGCAGTCGACCCATTCTTTGATCGATTCACCTGTTGCATTTCTTCGCCCTGCCGATTCCAGCCTAACAGAAGGTGTATGTCGCTGTAGAAGCGCGCGAAGGCTCCACCTTTCGCGAAAGGCTCCCATCTCTGCTGATCTCCAATACTTCCACTGGCAGCCTCCCATCTCAAGCGTACGAAGCGAGGATCATCGAAGGATCTCATTCCCTCTCTTGCTGTGGCAACATCAGGCTCAAGTACCCGGCTTGTCGAAATCAGCTTGGAGAGTTTTCCCGGCAAAGAGTAGAGCAGCTTGTTGCTCGGAATACTTTCGAAGACCTCGTGCTCGGTCACGAAGCGGGTGCTGTCATCTGGCGCCAGCGCACGGTAGTCAAGGTTGTTCAGGAACTCGTCGAAAGTCGCTCCTTGGGCATCAAGAGCAACGAGATCCGACTGCTCGTCCTTCGAGATCACGTAGGCACAAGCCTCCACGAAGGCGCTGTCCATTACACCGATCCCGAGATCGAGGAGGAGTCGCATATGGCCTAGCAACTCGTTTTTCCGCCACGCCGAGAGCTTCTTCGTGAGGAGGAAGGCCCGCGAGGTGATGGCTCCGACCAACCCGCCCCGCGTCAACAGATCCATTCCCCGCGAGACGAACGCCGCGTAGATGTCGACGAACGTGGAGCGGTAGCGCCCGTGCCGCATCCACTCGTAGACGGGCTCGGTCGCCAACCCGAAGGGAGGGTTCATCAGCACCACGTCGTAGCGCTGGCGGCAGACGTCGACAAAGGCGAACCCCCGGGCGGCGTCGTCCGCGAACAGTCGGCGGCGGTGGCTCTCGGCCTGCTCCCCGGCTCGCGCGTAGGTGTTGAGGGCGCGGTAGACGCGGTCCTCGGCGTCCTGCCAGAACGCCTCGGGGTCGGCGGGGGCGCCGTCGAACAGCCCGGGCGCTTGGGCCGCCATGCGCGCCGTCTCCACCTCCTCCCGAACGACGGTCTCGATGGGGAGCAGCGTGCCGGCCTCGTCGGCCATGTCCATCTCGCGGAAGACGCGCTGGACGAGGGGCCGGAGCGGCGCCGGCTCTAGCTGGTTCAGGAACTCGTCGCGGAGGTCGGGCTCGCCCGGCATCGGCTCCGCCACGACGAGGTTCGTCTTCGTGACCGTCTCTCGGTCCGCCTGCTTGACGCCGAGGCGGGTCCACTCGGCTTGAGCCCGCATCCAGAGCGCGAGCCCGGCCACCTGCGCTGTCCGCGGGTCGATGTCGACGCCGTGGAGGTTGTGGGCGAGGATGAGGCGCGGGAGCGCCCTGTGGAGCGCGTCTTGGGTCGGGTAGTCGTCGCGGAGCGTCCGGCCCGTGAGGTCCGAGGCCGGCTGCTCGTCGGCCTCCCACGCTTCGCCGTAGATCGTCGCCAGGAGCTCGAATGCGTAGAGCAAGAAGTGACCCGAGCCCGCCGCCGGGTCAAGGACCTTGAGGTCGCGGGGGTCCTTCGGCGCCCGGGGCGGGATGAGTGCGCCGTCGTGGTCGTCCGGGGCGTCTTGCTCGAACCGCTCGTCGGCGCGTCTAACGAGGTAGGCGCAGTCGTCGGCGAGGGCCGTCTCGCCGCGCTGCATCTCCCACCAGATCCGCCCGAGCGTGTTGTCGACGAGGAAGCGGACGACGTAGTCGGGGGTGAAGAACTGGTTTCGGAGGGCGAGTTCGTAGCTGTTCCGAGGCGCCGCGCTCTCGTCGCGAATCCGGCGCCGCTCCTTAGGGTCGTTGAAGTACTGGTAGACCCACCCGATGGTCTCCTCGTCGGCCCAAGCGTCGGCGAGGGCGGGCGCGTTGAGCGTGTCGAGGAGCTTGAGGAGCGCCGGGCGGCGCGGCCACATCCGGCCGGCGGTGGCGCGGCGGTCGAACAAGACGCGGACCTCGCGGCCGAGCTCGTCGAAGAGGGTCTCCAGAAACAGCCGGTACCCCTTGTCGGGGAGCGCGCTGAGCCCGGGCGCCAGCAGCGTGAAGTCGTTCTTGAACCCGGCGCTTTCCTCCCCTTTCGACACGGCTTGTGGGATGAGGTCCCGGGCCTCGAGCATCTTGAGAGCGACGAAGCGGTTGAGCGTGGTGAAGGCGGCCTCCCGGCGGAATGCGGCGACGGCCTCGGCAGGCGTCTTCCCCGCCGCCCGTTCGTGCTCGATAGCCTCGACGACCCGGCGGCGGAGGCCGCGCTGGGCGTCGTCCAAGTGAGCGCCGGGCTCGTCGGCAACGGTCCCGTCGTCCAAGACGTCGTAGAGCCCTTCTAGCTGGTCGCCCACCTCGTCTTCGAGGAGGCGGCGGGCCTTCTGGGTGGCGGTCTGGAGGGCGTTGCGGAGGTCGGTCGTCACAGGCTTACTGGAGGAAGAGCGTCTTACCGTCGGCGAGGGCGTCCAGGCACGCCTGGCGGAGCGCGCCCAGGGCGGCGTCGAGCTCGGCCGGGTCGTGGATGCCGCCGGTCGCGTACTGGCCGGCGCGGACGTGGACGACGCGCCCGCCCTCGACGCGCCGGATCACCTCCTGCTGGGCCCGGACCAAGCGGCCGGGGCAGGCGTCGGTCTCGGCGCGGAGCTGGGAGAACGGGGTGTCCGGCGCGGGGTCCTGGGCGTAGGCCGCCAGCGGCTCGGCGACCGACTGGCGGTCGTCGTCGGCCAGGGCGTCCCAGCCCGGCGTGTCGCGGAGCGCGGCGAGCGCGTCGCCGTAGGCGGCGGCGCGGTCGGTGCTGGCCTGCTCGAAGCGAGCGTCGTAGGCCGACCGCAGCGTGCCCGCGTGCCGCTCGATCTCGGGGAGCGACTGGAAAAAGAGCTCGCGGCGCAAGAGGTCGTCTAGGTGCCCGGCGGCGTCGGCGACCTCGGGTGGGAGGTCGGGCTCCGCCCGCAGGACGGGGGCCTGGGCCTGGAGCGTCTGGCGGGCGCGATCGAGGATGTCTAGGCGGGGCTCGGTGAGGGCGGCCTCCAGGTCGGCCGCCCGCTTGACGGCCTCGGCGATCTGGTGGTGGGCGCTCAAGAACGTGAGGACCGCCGATTGGCCGGAGCCCGAGCGGACGGCGCGGAGTTGGTCGAGTGCGCCGGCCAGCACGTCTCGGCCGGGGAGCGCGTGCTGGGCGAGCCGGGCGGCGGCGTCGGCGATCTCGGGCTCGACGCGGTCGGCCTGGGCACGGAGCGTGCGCGCGACGGCCTCCTCGGACAGCTCGTCGACGCGGACGCCGAACGTGGCCTCGACGTGGCGGGCGGCCTCGACCAGCTTGCGGCCGTCGAGCCCCTCTTTGGGCCGGAAGGAGGCCTGTCGGAACAGGTTGTTGTTGGGGAACGCTGTGCGGGCTTCGGTGCCCGTGGCCCCGTCGATCTCCTTGCCCTGGCTGGTGGCGACCACGGCGCCGGCGCGGACCAACGAGACGGCGAGCAGGCGGACGACGTCGAACTCCCAGCCGTAGGGCTCGGCGGCAAAGTGGTCGGTGAGGGCGCGGCCCGTCGCGGGGTCGCCCAGGCTGGCCTGCCGCGTGACCACCGCCAGCACCTCGTGGAGCGGCCCGCCGTCGGTGACGAACACGGGCGTGCCGTCGGTGTCGCGGAGCAGGCCGAGGTCGGTGAACGTGGCGGGCAGACCGCGCAGACTCTCCGACGACAGGAGCGTCTCCAGGTCGCGCCGGCCCACCTGGACGGCGGCCTCGGCGTAGCGGTCGTAGACCTGGGGGAGCGCCTGGGCCACGAGCGCCTCGGCGGCGCGGCGGACGTCGGGGGCCTTGGGGTCTGGGCTGCGGTCGTTGCCCCGGAAGTAGGCCCCGCCGCCCAAGAGCGCGCGCGCGAGCCGGGCCTGGAGCTCCGATTGGGCGCGCGACAGGCGGGCCTTCTCCTCGGCCACGAGCGCCAGCTCGTCGGGCGTCTTGGCCTGGCGCTCGCGCCGCGTCAGGATGTCCCGAGAGCGGTACGCCTCGTCGGCCGCGCGGACCAAGGCGGGGTCGAGGGCGGCGGCCCAGACGACGGCGCCGGGCTCGGCCTGGCTCCGGGCGCGGGCTTGGGCCTTGGCGTCGTCCAGGCGGGCGGGGTCGTCGAGCTCGACGTAGACCGGGAGGTCGCCGTCGACCAGCCGCTCGCCCCCCACCACGAGCCCGGCCTTGAACAGCCGGGTGCCGTGGAGGGCGTGGCTGGGCTGGGGCTTCCAGAGCGCCTCGGCGGCCGTCTTGTACAAGCGCGCCGAGTCGGCGGGGCGAGGCTGGGCGCCGGCCCGCTGGCGCTCCCAGTCGTCCTCGGCCGGGGTGGGGATGCGGTAGCCGTCGTCACCTCGGCGGACCTGGTGACAGGCGACGAGCTCGTCAAGGGCGTCCTGGACCTGAGGGAGAACGCTGTCGGCGTCGACCTCGGGGTAGAGCGAGGCTGCGACGTTGTCGGCGGTCCGGTGGACGGACTGGACGTAGGTGAGCAGGGCGACGGCCTTGGCGGCGTCCTGGGCCAGCGGGTGCTCGACGGTGTCCGGGATGGCGTCGATCTTGCCGCGGATCTCGGATGGGATGTTGCCGGCGACCAGGTCGTAGACCAGGTCGAGCGTCGCCAGGCGCCCGATGGGCTTGGAGGCGAGGTCGGTGTCGGGCCGGACCAGGAGCTGCTGGGCGAGCTTGATGATGGTCCGGTTGGCGCCGCCGACGTGCTTGGAGGCGCCGCCCTGGGTGCGCAAGCCCGAGACGACGCCGATGACCAGGTCGACGTGGTACGGCAGGAGCGGGTAGAGCTCGACGAACCGCTCGGCGGTGAGGTCGGGGAGCCGGATGTCAGCCGAGAGCTGGGTGTTCTTGGCGAGGCGGCCGTGGTGGTCGGCGTAGAGCGCGCGCAGGGTGTCCTGAGCGTCGGCGTTCTTAGACAGGACGCGCTTGGCGGTGACCTCGGCGATGTCGGACGGCTCGAGGTGAACCTGCGTCGGGAAGCGGTCCATGAGCCGGGCCAGCTCGACGCGCGTTCCGTCTAGGCCGCCGACGACCTCGGAGAGCTTCTCCTGCGACGTCACGACCAGCCAGAACCGCCCGCGCCCGACACGGCCTAGGGCCTGGACCAAGGCCTGGACGTCGAGCATCTTCTGGACGTCGCGGGCGACGAACTGGCCGACCTCGTCGACGACGAACGCGAGGTTGTGGCCCGGCCGGCGGCGGTCGACCAAGAGCGCGGTCCGCTCCGCCAGCAGGGCCGGCGTGATGTCGGCCCGGCCCAGGCCGCCCGTCTGCCAGCTGTCGGCGGCCGGGTAGGTGTCGGGGTCGAGCTCGTGCATGGTCCGGCTCGCCTGGGTGACGGCGAAGACGGCGAGCGACTTGGCCTGCGCCCAGTCCTTGTCGTAGAGCCGGGCGAAGGCGGCTTGGAAGTCGGCGAGGCGCCCCTCCCCTTCGAGGGCGATCTCGAGCTCGGCGAGGTCGAGGTCGGTGGCGTAGCCGAGGGCCTTGAGGAGCTGGCGGTAGGCGATCTCGGTGAGCGTCTGGTTCCCGCTCTTGATGCCGCGGTCGGACGACACGTCGAAGACGACGGCCTCGGTGGGCGCGCGCTCGGCGATCTGGGCCAGGAGCACCCGGACCTTCTCGCCGCACGGCCCGACGAACTGGCGGCCGACACGCTGGGCGGCCGGGAGGCCGTCGAGCGGGCGGTTTTGGAGGGCGAGCCCGAGCACCTTGGCGAAGCTGGACTTGCCGGAGCCGAAGAAGCCGGAGATCCAGACGCCGATCCCCTCGTGGGGTTGGGAATAGGTGTCGTTGTAGCGGTCGAGGACCTGGGCCATGTGGCCGCAGATGGCCTCGGTGGCGACGTACTCCTCGACTTCTTGGAGGACGACCTCGTCGTCGGTCTGATCGACCTTGATGACCTCCTCGATCCGCCGGTGGATGTCGCGGCTGAAGAGGGATTCGATGGGGGCGGCAGAGGTGCTCAAAAGATCTTTGGGCGGTAGTTGTGCTCGGCGTCGAGGCGCCCCATGAACCGGAGACCGGCCGGGGGCTCGACCTCGCCGGGGTAGAACAGGACGGCGGGGACCAGGACCTTGCCCATGAGCTGGTCCAGGAGCGAGGAGGTCCGGTAGAAGGGGAAGAGAGCGCCAGCGCGCGTAACGAAGACGACGTCCCGGGTGGGGGCGGCGTCGTCCGGGATGCGGGCGGCGACCAGTCCGTCGAGCGGGACGTGGTCGGACAAGATCTGGTGGACGGTCTCGGCCGCCTTCTCCAGACCGACCCCCTGCTCCGCGCCGGCCAGGTCGGCCCAGCTGTAGCCCACGGTTTTGAGCGCGGCGTCGAGGCACTCGGCGAGCGAGAGGGCGGTGACCCGCTTCCCCCCGTTCTCGAGCCGGGTACGGAGACGGGCGAGCTCCTGGCGGACCGGGAACTCGGCGTCGGGCGGGTACCGGAAGATGGCGTACGGCATGTCCGCGTAGGCGCTGATGTCGGGCCGGGGGTCCTCCTGGAGGAGGAGCGGTTCGAGCGTGCCGGTCAGGCGGTCGGTCCAGGGGGCGTCGGTCACGGGGCTACCAGGTCATCTGCCGCGCGAAGTCGGCGAGGGAGGGGGCGGGCAGGCGGAGTTGGGCCAAGGAGCCGGCCGCCTGGAAGTCGAGGGCGCGGTACTGGTGGAGCCGGAGCACCTCGCGCTCGACGTCCGCGGCGCTCATCAAGTACATCCGCCAGTCGGGCGCGTCGAGCAGGTTGCGGGCGTTGGGCTCGCGCTCGGCGACGGCGTGGAGGAGGTACAGAAGGCTGGGGTCGGGGAGCCGGTACGGGGCAAACTCGCGGACTCGCGTCCCACGAAGGAGGCCGACATCGTTGGAAATCTTGAGCAAGGAAGAGGCCACCCGCTTCGCGGTGCTCTCGCTCCACTGCTTGGTCCCGGTGACGGCCTCGGCGCGGCTGGGGAGGCTAGCGAGGTACGGGAGCAGGTCCTCGACGCGGACCCTGTAGACGCCATCTCGGTGCCGCTCGTAGAGCCACTCCCGGAGGAAGTCGGCGAGGAGGAACTCGTCTCGGGTGGCGTGCCAAATCATCAGGGGGGTCCAGACGTCGCGCGGGCATCCGCGTTGGGCGAGCCCGACGAGGGGGGCGTCGCGCCCCTCGGGGTCATAGCGTCGGTGGAGAACCTTGGCGACGTCGCGGAGCCAGTTGGCGCTTGACGCCCCGATTGAGTTGGTCCGGCGGAGGCGGTCGAGGTTTTCGTCCTGCGTCTGGCCGAGGTCCCAATCGGCGAAGGCAGCGTAGGTCTCGTCTACAAGGGCGCCCTTGATTAAAGTGAAGGAGGAGACGACGTCTTTCCGTGTCGGGGTCAAGCGTTCGACCGGACGTAGGGGACGACGAGGGCGGCCGGCTGGCTACAGGCAAACCCTGCGGCGAGCTGGCGGACAGCGTCCACGTCGATGTGAGCCGTCTCCGCCAGTCGGACGGAGGGGTCGGGTGGGGCGGCCGTCAACGCCCGCGCCGCGTCGGCGTGCTGGCCGTCGATGAGCCCGTGCTCCACGAGTGCGGTGAGGATGCTGGAGGTATTGATGGCTTCGACGGCCGCAAACGTGGGTGCCCAGTCCTCGACGTGGTCGAGCCAGTGCGACCAGCGGTCGTCGAACGCCTCCTCGGTATCGGCCGGGAGGGTCCACAGCGTGAGGGCTCCGGGTGGCACCTGGCTGGCGCAGCGCTCTTGGGCGACGGCGAACGCCACACGCGCCCGAGCGAATGGGCCGGTGCGCGGGGCGATCCGGTCGTAGGCGTACTGACCCGTTGGGCTCAGGACGCCGTCGGAGGCCCACCAGTTGGCGTTGTCGGACTCGCCGACGCGTGCGACGACCAAGCGGAGACGGAGGAGCAGGTCGAGGTCGGAGGGAGGCACTCGCTATGCGGTGGTGTGTTGCTCGACAAAGGTCGCGGCGTCGTCCATCACGAACCCGTACCACGTGGACAGGACGTCACCAACGTTGGTCGACAGCTCATTTAGAGGTATCTGGCGGCCGATGAGTCCTCGGATCCAAGGAGCCTTAACGGCGTTCCCGGACTGCGTCCCGTCCACGCCTTTAGAGCCTAGCTTACGCATGAGTCCTCCCCGGCTGTTGACGGAGACGCCGGCGGCGTCAGCGAGGTCTTTCCAGGTGGCCTCGGAGGCATCGTCGAGCATGGCCTGCTCCAGGTCAGCGAAGAGGAGACGGAGTGGGATCGAGAGGTCGCGGCAAGCGGTGTTGACGGCCTGGCTGTGCTGTTTCCAGGCGGAGAGATCGACGTTGCCGAAGGCCTGCGAGGCGGATTGGAGCGAGGCGCGGGCCTTCGCTAATGGAGTGTTGGTCTCGTCGAACGCCTGTATGATGGCCGTCGCAGCGTCTGCGTCGGGGACGGCGAGCCATGGGATGGGACGGTCCTCTCCCCTCCCGTAGGCGTCAAACAATCGGATCCAGGGGGCGAAGTAGTTTTTGGAGCCGACCGCGAGCACATGGAGTCGATCGAGGCAGCCTGCTTCGTCCACAGCCGCGAAACGACGCCGGAGGGCCTCAAAGAACTGGCGGTCCCCATCGCCCTCCACGAGGAGCACCCCGTGCGAGAACATGGCCTCGGCCCCTGAGCCGGTCATGAACGCCGATCTCTTGGCCTGCGCGTCGTCGGTCGCCAACGAGGGCTGGTAGAACGTGTGGTGCTTGACCACGACGACGTCGGCAGCAGAGGCTTCGTCCACCACGAGCGGGCTGTGCGTCGTGATGATGACGCGAGTGTTGGGCCGGTCCGCGAGGAGCCGTCGCGCAAGGGTGCGCTGGGCGGATGGGTGAAGGAACGCCTCCGGCTCCTCGACGGCGAGCAACACAGGTACATCGCCTTCGCTCGCCCCGCTCGCGTTGACGGCGAGGTCAAGGAGCGATTGGAGACCGGCACCTACCTGGTCGACCCCGACGCCGAGGGCGTCATGGTCGGCCGTAGAGAGACGGAACTCGAGCGACTCCACGAGCCAGTCGAGGACTCGTTCGGGGGGTGCCGAGAACTCGAACTGCCCGTCCCGGGCCAGCCCAGCCGGCAGCTCAGACTTGATGTCGTTCCAGAGCGGTCCGACCAAATCGTTGGTCAACGTTCTGAGCGTCGAGATCGCTCGGTTTAACTGCTGGCTCTCCCTCCGCTTCCGTCCCCGGCCGACATGGAGCGCCCGTTCTTCGAGGCGGGAGAGGTAAGCTTCTTTGAGCGTCGACGAGAACCGCTCCGATTGAGCATCTCGGAACGAAGGGACGTGGACGAACCGAAACTCCTCTCTGAATCGACCGAGGATCTTCAGTGCTTCGGGGGCCGCCTCGTGCTTCTCCCCCCGGACGGCGGCCCCGGACCGGAGGTACCCGTGGGTCCCGCCGGAGGTCAGCACCCGGTACCGGAGGTGAGCAGGCTTAGCCTTGCCCGTCTGGCGGACGTGGAGGTTTAGTCGCCGTGCGCTGTTGCGTGTGTCCCGCGCGGGGAGGAGGACGGCCTCCGACTCGGGTCGGAGCGTCTGGCCTCTGATCTCACCGTCCGTCGCCCGGTTGAGGAGCCAGTCGATCAAGGTGAGGGCCGCGGTCTTCCCTGAGTTGTTGGGTCCGACGATCACCATTCGCTCGCGGTCGAGACCGAGCGTGGCCCGCTGAAAGCCGTGAAGGTTCTCGATCTCGACGCCGATCAGCGGATGAGTCATGGACAGGCGTGCGCGTGGTCTTATTGAGAGGGAGGTGCCCTCATGGCGAGACGACCCGTGGGTCGCTAGTTCGCCCGCCGGGCTGAGGTTACGCAATGGCACGAGGCCCACGCCTACCGTGCCGTCCCCCTCGGTAGACTTGGGGGACTTGGCGCGGCGTAGGCCGAATGCGCATACGTAGCTGGTGATCGGACCCGAGCTCAGCGGCGTGTTCTGTCCGACGCACGGATGTCACGGGGGGAGCGATATCCTTCCTGGCACCACCATCTGCGTTCCGATGTCTGGAGCTCTCGCCAAAGCGTTCGATGTCGTGTCCGGCTCCATCGCTAGCCAGGCGGTGGACGAGATCAAGCGGCGTGCGGCGACGTCGGAATACGCCCGCCAGGTTCGGGAAGCTCTCGGGGTCGACACGTCGAATGAGGCGACGAAGGATCTCATCAACCTGGCATTGACCGCTGCCTCGGACGGAACCGGAGCCGACGCTGCCCTGGTCCGCCGATTCGCGCGTCACGAGGGGAACTCGTCCGCCATCGTCTCGATGATCGCGGACCCCGAGGCAGTCCCAACGTTCAGCGTGTCAATGGCACGTGGTCCCCAGGAGCGGAAGCGGCTAGAGTTGGTCGAGGTCCAACTCCGGGCGACCCTCGAACGTGCGCTCGATGACCAGACCTCCCCCGAGGTTCGCCGGTTGCAGGGCCGGGTGGAGTCGGCCCGGGATGACATCCTGCGTGACGTCGGCGCTCAACGCGGGGAGGCCCGAGAGAGCTTCAGCCGGATCGAGGACAAGCTGAGTGCGCTCCACGATGCCGTCACGAGCACGGCCGGAGGGTTGGTGCCAGCCAACGGCGACACCGGGGCACCGGATGCGGGGGAGCCCGTGGCCGCAGCCGAGGAGGCGTTCGAGGACGGTCGGCACGTGGACGCCGCGCGGCTATCACATGAGGTTCTTGAGCGAGACGGTGAGGCCAATGCCGAAGTCTTGAGGCGCGCCCACAATGTGCTCGCGCGCGTGGCGCTAGCCGACCCGCACACGTCGAAGGACGCCCTCCCCCACCTGAAGGCGGTGCTCCGCTACTGGTCGGGGACGGAGGAGGGACGCCTGGTGAACCGGTCGCTCGTTTACCTGCTGGGCGATGATCCTGAGGCGGCCCTCCGCGAGGCTGAGGCCGCGCTTGCACTTGACCCCGAGAGCGGTCCGGCCCGGAGCGCGAGGGCGAACGCGCTTTCGCTGCTCGGTCGGCCTGACGAAGCTGCTGGTCTGTACGATGGGGAGACAGCGGAGGAACTCGGCGCCCGGTCGTGGTTCTTGCGCATGGCCCACCGCTACGCCGAGGCCCGCGACGCGGCACGGCGCGCTACCGACGTGGGAGCCGGGCCGGAGCTCGTCCTGCCAACGGTGGTGTTTGCGGAGTCGACGGTGCTGGACCTTGCTGCGGCGTACGGCTACGGGCCGGACGGGGGGACCGATGACGACCGGGCGCTCCTGGAGGAGACCGACGCCCTGGCGACGAGCGCGCTCGCCGTGCTGGGCGACCAACGGCCGTCGACGCGGGCGGATCTCCTGCTCTACCGGGCAACAGTCCGGGACTGGCTGGGACGGGGTGGGGTGCTGGAGGACTTGCAAGAGGCCGTGGACTTGGAACCCGAGAACGACCGGGTCATCCGGAACCTCATCGTCAAGTTGATGGAGACCGGCGAGACGGTGGAGGCGGCCGACTGGGGCAGGCGACTCCTAGACCTGGACGGCTCGGTCGAGGCCGTCCGGTTGGCGGCGTCGGCGGCGCTGGCCGACGGGCGGACCGACAAGGGCGTCCGCGCGCTTGAGGCGGTAGGGTCGGACCCGGAGTCGTCGCCGGAGGCGTCCGAAGCTGCGATCCAGCTCGCAGACGCCTACGCAAACGCGCTGCAGACAACGAAGGCGGAGGCCGTACTCGACCGCGTCGAGGCCGCCGACCTCGTGCCCTTTGGGGTCGCGCTCGCGCGGGCACGCCACGCCATGCGTGGGGGACAGCGTGCGAGGGCTGTCGCAGAGCTGGAGTCGGTCGTGGAGACCTCTTGCCCCGAGATCACGAGTGCGAACGACGAGCCCGGACGGCGGGCACGGGGCCGCTGGAGGGGTGCGCACCTGTTCTTGAGCGAGTTCCTGTTCGAGGACGGAGCGTTCGACCGGGTCGTCCGCCTGGTGGCCCCGTTCGACGATCCCAACGACCCGGACCGTCACACGCTCCGGCGAGCCGCCGCACTGCTCAACCTCGGTCGGTACGGGGAATGCCTCGGGCTGTGCGAGCAAGCGCTGGCTGCGGCGAACGACTCACGCCTGAACCTGGAGTTTGAGTCGGTCGCCGCAGCCGTGTCGGTCAACCTGGAGGCCTTCGTCGATGCCGTCGAACGGTACGACCGGGTCCTTCCAGGGCACCCCGAGCGGACGAAGGATCTGGTCGCCTATGGGCAGGCCCTGTTGCGGCTGGGGTTGCCCGACCGAGCGCTCGACGCGCTCCGCTTGGCCGAGGCGCGGGTCGCCAACGACCCCTACCGGCTGGCCGTGGTCGGGGGAGCCTACGCCGACGCCGGAGACCTGGGGCGAGCGCTCGACCTGTCGTACCGGGCGCTGGAGTTGGCCTTCGACGATGAGCGGTTCCACCGCCAGTTCGCCGGGCTCTTCCTCTTCCACGGCGACGAGATCGCGGCGGCCGGTCCGCTCGACGGAAAGTACCTCGACCAGTTCCACGACATCCTGCACCACCACGCCGAGCGGTTCCCCGAGGCCGAGCCGTTCGTGTGGCTCGAGAAGATCCCCGAAGACCCTGACGAGCTCGCGGGATTCATGATCGACCTCGTCCGGCCTCGCCACGAGGGGATGCGGAACGTCCGGGCGAAGCTGTTCACTGGCGGCCAGGCCCCGCTGGGAGCTGTCGCGTCGCTGATCGGCAGGAACGTCCTCGAAGCGTGGGGGGCGACGGTCGCCAACCCGGAGGCCGGCCGCGCCGCGTACCCGGGCCACCCCACCTTGCGCGAGCGGTCGAACGAGGTGGCAGAGCGTACAGACGTGGTCGTCGCCGACTCGTCCGCGCTCGTGACTCTCTACGAGTTGGGTGTGCTCCGGGAGGCCGTCGCTACGTTCGACGAAGTGCTCGTCCCCCAAGCATTCGTCGACGAGCTGAGGCACGCGCTGGACAAGGATCAGCCGTCAAGCGACGGTAAGAAGCGCACGATGGGGCTGGGTGAGGACGGCGAGACGCTGGTCCTCACCGAGACCGCTTCTGACGTCGTCAAACGGGAGCGGGCTCACCTTCAAGGGCTCTACGATCTCGTCACAGCGTTCCCGCTCGATCCGGACAGACGCGCGGTTCGGATCATCGGCTGGACGCCCGACCGGGAGCGGGCGGCGGCCGAGGGGCGTCCGGACGAGTTCGAGGACGTGTTCGGGCCGTCCGCCGCTGAGGCCGCTTATGAAGCCGAGGCCAGAGATGTGCCGCTTCTTTCGGACGGGATGCTCCTGAGAGGCCAGGCGGAGAAAGTGGGGACAGCGACGACCGACTCGTATGCCGTCCTCGTACGCCTACGCGAGACCGGCGCGGTCTCCGATTCTGTGTTCGACGGCCTCCTGTTGAGACTCGTCGGGTGGGGGTACCGCTATGTCTCGCTGTCGTCGGGGACGCTGGCGCGCGCCATCGAGCGCGAGCGCGGGTTGCTCACCTCGCGGTCCCGAGCGCCGTTCGATTACTTGACTCGGGAGGGGACGACCGCCGAGAGCGCCGGCATTGTGCTGGGCTCATTCGTGGTCTGGCTTTGGCGATCAGAGTTGGGAGGGCCATTGCCAACAGAAACGGTGCGGCGACAGTGGACAGCCGTCGCCTTCGAGACGCTAGCGTGCATCTCGACGGCAGACCAGGCATTGAAGGTGTTCGGCCGGGTTAGCGGCCTGTGCATCAACGGGACGCTGGACTGGCGCGGCTTCCGAGACTTCAAAGGCGGGTTGATGGACGCAGCGATCGAGCTAGGCCTCGAGCTCTGAGCCCGGGCGCCCTGACCCACCGCCTGACGAGATGACGGGCACCGTGGCCCGAGCATGAAGAGATCGTCGAACCACCCGTCAGCGTGGCAGCAGTAGCACAGAATGCGAGCTGTCGTGCGGTTGTGGCAGCAGGACACGACAGTCGCCAGTAGACGACCTGTTCGTCAACGTAGTGATCCCGAGTCTTGCGCTCACGGCCCCGGACAACGCGCCGACCGTCGAGGTCGCCTGATCGGGCCGCGACTACGGTCCACTGGCGGCCGAGGGACTGGAACGACGCGCTTAGGCTCCGCATCCAGGAAGCGGGCGCTCGGTTCTTAAACCTCACCTGGAAAGGGCGGCTCTTGGGCTCGGTGGCGTCGACGCAGAAGGCGCCGCTCCAGTTCTACCTCAAAGACCCCGGCGGACTACTCGACTGGCTGCCCGAACGGGTGCGGCCGTTCGTGTCAGAGGTGAGGCACGGGCACTACGGGGTCGGCTCGCTCCGGGTGGACCTGTGGAAAGTGGCCCACGGCGACGACGCGCCAGGCGTACTGCGCGACCTCCTCCGGGCGGTCACGACGGCACCAGAGCCCGCGTAGCTGCCGGGGTCAGGCGAAGCGGAGGCGGAAGCGTTCGTCGTAGCGCCCGCCCGCGTGGCGAGCGCAGCACGCGGCGCAGGCGGTCTTGCGCGTGGGGCGCCTGGCGCGGCGGGTGGCGGCGCCGCAGCCGGGGCAGGTAGCGACGACGCCCGCCGTGCCGCCGTACGGACCGCGCTCGGGTCCACCCTGCCAGACGATGCGTCCGGTCGGCCGGTGGACGACGCGGAGGTAGGTGGGGCGCCCGGGCCGCGAGCACGTCGGGCAGACGTGGGCGCGGACGGGCTCGCGGTAGAGGTCCCGGACAGGACCGCACGACGGGCACGCGGCGCCGTACGGCGCGGCGGGGTCCGTGGGGACGTCGCCCGTGAAGCACCGCTCGGGGGCGGCCCCACAGCGCCGGGCGAGCGCCTTCCAGGTCCGGTCGTGGGCGCGTCGGCCGCGACGGCTCGGGTTTAACTCGTGGTCGAGCGCGTGGGCGATCTCATGTCGGACGGTGTCCTCGACCTCCGCTTCTGGGAGCGTGCGAGAGAGGTGAGCGGACAGCGTGATCCGCTTGGTCGCCGGTCGGCAGACGCCGAGCCGAGTCCGGGCGCGGTCGAACCCGAAGGTCCAACCACGCGCCGTGAGCGAGGCGCCGATCAGCTCGCGCCCTAGCTCGTCGAAGAGCCGGAGCGCGAGGGCGCGCGTGTGAGATTGAGTAGGCATGGGGTCGTGGGAAGTTCGGGCGGGCCACCGTGCGGCGGCCCGCCCGGAGGGATCGGGCAGTGGTCTGGGTGGGCTCAGTACTCGGAGGGGAGCAATACCGTGGTCGCCGAGCGGTCGGCCTCGGTGATGATCCACAAGCGGCCCCCGGCCGTCTCGTAGGCCGAGAGCACGCGGGCGCCGTGCTCGACGGCGTGGTCGTTGGCCTGGGCGTCGTGGTCGGAGACGGCGCCCCAGTCCCCGTCCCGGTGACGGTGCAAGAGCCCGACGACATCGAGCCCGTGGGCGCGGGCGGCGTCGAGGGCGCCGGGCGTGGCGACGACGTGGCCGAGCGGGAGTCGAATCGTCCGGGTGCGTGTCTCCGGGGTGGCAGGTGCGTTCATGGCATCGGTCTGGTTGTGTAGTGGGTCCCCCGTCGTGGGGGCTCGCCCCCCGCGCCCCCGCGCCGGGGGACCCCGACCGGCACTGTCCTGGACTCCCCCACCGGCTACATCAGCCCCCGCTCGGCCAGGCTCGTGTGCCCGTGGTCCGTGATGATGAGGTGGTCGTGGACTGGGATGCCCATGACCTTCCCCGCCTCGACCAACTGGCGCGTGACGGCGACGTCCTCGCGGCTGGGCTCCGGATTGCCCGAGGGGTGGTTGTGCGCCAAGAGCACGGCCGCCGCGTTCGCCAGCACCGCCGCCTTGAACACCTGTCTCGGCTCGACGATCGACGCCGCCAGCCCGCCCACGCTAGCCACGTGTAAACCCGTTAGCGTATTTGCAGTATCCAAAAATGCGACGACGAACTCCTCCCGGTCGCGGTCGGCGAAGTACTCCGCGAGGACAACCGCCGCGTCGGCGGGCGAGCGGACCTGGTCCCTCGTCGGGAACGTGAACGTCCGCTCGCGGACCAACCGGGTGGTGTAGAGCGGGACGCCCGAGAACAGGGCGTCCCGGTAGGCCACATGCACGTCGGGCTGGCGTAGGACTCCGGCGGGCTCCCGAACGACGGATTGAGGGTTTCCCGCCGAAGACTCAGCAACAGAGCCGTACAGCACGGTCTGCCGGGCGAACCACGGCGCGTCGGTCTCGACGCGGCGGAGACGCCCGCGGAGGCTGAGCCGCCGGGCGTGGTACCGCTCGCGGCGGTCGAGTGCGGGCTGGGGCACGGCGGGCTCGCCGCCCACGCGGTCCCCGCCCTCGGGCATCTTGGCCTCGATGTCGCGGAGCACGCGGAGGTTCAGGGCGGTCAGGCCGCTCGGCGTCGTGGGACGCGCGGCATCAGAGTTTCGGATTGCCATTGGATCGAAGGCATCGCTCCACACGGTCACACCTCGGCCGTGGTGGGAGCGCCCCCGTCGGCCGACGCGCCAAGCGGTCGGCGGGGGCGCTCGTCCCCCTGCGTCTCCGGTCTCCTTCTGTCTCATCCTCCTGGCTGTTGCGGCAAAAAGAAAGCCCGGTGACCCCGTGGGCCACCGGGCTGTTGCCCTCTCGGCTTGGGCTACTCGTCGTCCCAGTCGGTCTCGCCGTAGGCGTCGGTGCCGTAGAGGAACTCGCCGTAGCCCGCCCCCGGCGCCACCGTGTCCCGGTAGCTCGCCCGGTACGCGTACGGGCTCTCCTCGGCCACCGCGTGGGCCTCGGCCCAGGCCTTCCGGTCGTCGGCCCAGTCGAGCCAGGCCGCCGCCGCCTGGTGCGCCCGGCTGACCGCGACGTGGACTTGCGTGTCCTGGCCTCCGGTGACGTGGTACCGGAGGACGGTGCCAGTGCCGTAGGCGTCGGACTCCAGCCGGATCAGAGGGGCGACCCACAGGGCGTCCTCCGGCGGGAGCTTGCCCAGCAGGTGCTTCTCGGTGTGCGTGCCGGTCCGGTCGGCCACTTCGAGGAACAGGTGGACCTCGTCGGCCGAGGGGTCGTCGGGATCGACCTGGGCGATCCGGGCCACGAGCTCCGGGTACTTGTCTCCGGCTTCGGCCCGAGCGGCGAGCCGTGCGAGCCCCGCGGCCTCGCAGTCTTGCAAGAGCGACGGGAGGATGAGGCTCTTCGCGCGGAGTCCGAAGCTGGCTCTCAGGGCGTCCTCCTTCATGAGGTGCGGATGGAACTGGGGGCACGACGTGCGCCGGAGCCAGCACGCGAAGCGGTACCAGGTTCGAGCTTGAGCGTAGTGCGGACGAGAGTAAGTGCGGATCATAACAGGGCCTCTTGGAGGGCTCGTGAGAGCCACTGCGCCCAGGGGACCCGAGTGGTCCCCGCAGCCAGCGGCTTAAAAAGCCAGCAGGCGTAAGGCCGGACTACGGGGTCAAAGGGCCGTCCACGGCCCGAGGTGGAGCGCCCCCGCGCGGAGCGACCGTCGGGGAAATCGGTCGGCCGATTTCCTCGTCGCAGCGCGAGCACGGGGCGAACGACCTTGACGCTGTCCGGCCGTCGCCTAGATTGTTAGAAACCGCTGCCAACACCCCGCCCCCCCTCCTGCCGGTGCGCGCCGAGCGGACCGGCAGGGAGACCCGTCGGCGCCCAGGCGCCGTCCGTCCCTGCATCTTGGCGCCTCTCCGCGCCGCCCACGCACCGCGACGGCGGCACGTAGGCGACGCGGGAAGCCTCTGGCGATCAGCCGCTTGTCTGGGCGCACCGATCCTCGTAGAACTCGTGGTAGCAGAACGCTGCGATCCGTCGGAGGTCGGCGTCGCGGAACGTGTTCCAGGCGTCCGGCGAGAGCCCGGACCCGGCCGCGCTCAGCGCCGCGCTCGCCTGGAAATCTTTGAAGAGCCGAGCCGCGATGTGGAGGTCGGGGTCCCTCTGATACGGCTCGGTGAGCCTACCCCGCATCCAGTCGTGGAGGTCGTCCACCTGCCGCTCGGTCAGCCGCTGAGCCGCGTCGAGGCAGGCGTGGTGCCGAACCACGCGCCGGGTGTGGTCCAGCATCTCGGCCTTTCTCATCGACGAGTAAAAGCGGTCCCCGAACTGCGCCCACAGCCCGACTCCGAAGCGGTCGACGACGGCCGCCAGCTTCGCCTTGGTGAGTCCCGGCAGTAAAGTCCACACGGCGTCGAGACGGACGTCTGGGAGGTCGAAGCCCGGCGTCTCAGCCACCGTGTCCCCGAGGGGAGCCTCTGGCGCGACCTCCGCCGCATCGGCTCCTGAGGCGGGGGTCACGCTCAGCGCGACCGCGAGCGGTGCGGCGAGACCGTCTCCCGACACGAGAGCAACCGCGTCCGCGCTCGGGTCGTCGTCCAGGAGTCCGATCTCGGCCGCGAGACGACGGGCCTCGGCCCAGATGTGCCGGTGGGAGATGCCCCGCTTCGAGAGCACGCGCCGCTGGCGCTCGCCGTAGCCCGCCGCCGACGAATCGACCTCGCGGTCGCAGAGCGCGAGGAAGTCGGCCTTGGTGCGGAGGCGGTGGAAGATGCCGGGGCACCGACGCGCCTCGTGGAGCTGGCGGAAGGCCTCGAGGACGCGCCACTCTCGTGCGAAGCGCCGGAGGCGCGTGCTCGTGCGATCTCGAATGCGTGCGTCGTCGGGCTTCTCGCGGAGCCGCTCTGCGAGGGACTCGGCCGCTTCGCGCGTCTCGTCGGCCCACGCCGCGAGACGCTCGGCCGTCCGCGCGTTCCGGCCCGTGACGCGCGTCGGGAACGGGTCATCCGGGAGCACCGGCGTCTGGAACGCGAGGGCGACGTCGGCCAGGAGACGACGTTTCGCCTCGGTTCTCTGTTCGGGTGTAGGACGCGAGACGTGAGGGCTCGCGTCCTCTGCTGGGTTCGTTTGGAGGGTAGGCATGGGAAGACAGGGGTTGGGGTTCATCGCGGCGTCCGGCCGGGTGCCGGGGCCGCTCCTCGCCTTCCGGGGAGCGTCCACCGGCACCGAGCGCCGGTCGCAGTCTCAGCGAGCCCGCTGGACCCACCGCCGGACGTCGGCGGCGCGGAGCACGCCGCCCGCCTCGGGGACCGAAGCCACGACCTCGTGCTTGAAGCGGTGGTAGAGCGCGTTCGCCGTCTGCTCGTCGGTGAGCGCGAGCATAACGCTCAGCGCGAGGTCGGCCGGGCCAGACCCGCCGTACCCCCATTCGATGCCCGTCGGTGAATGCCTGGCGGCGTGGGGGACTGAGGCGTGGGCCTCCCCTTCGAGCGTACGCCAGAGAACGACGTCTTCCCGGTCCCCCGTCAACGCCTCGTACTCCGGCAGGACGGGGACCCCGATGGGCTCGTGCCGGACCTCGCCCGGCACGACGAGCCGGAGCGGGCTCCGGCCGTCTACGGACGGCACCACCGAGGCGCCATCCCCGCCGCTGGCACCATCCGCCAGCCGACGGAGCGCCTCCCCGACGTGGCCGAAGGCGACGTTGCACCCGAGTCGGTAGCCACGGCCTCCTCCACCGCCCGTGACGCGAGACAGGTACACCGTGAGCCCGAACGGGACGAGCGGTCGGACCCAACCGAGGTGCTTGGACTGGACGAGTCCGAGTGGCATCCCGTCGCGGCTGGCCCGCAGGCCGTCCTCGACCGCGTCGAGGTCGAGCGCCGCCCACCGGGCCTCAGGGTCGTTTGCCAGCGCACGGAGCCTGGGCTGGTGCCGCGAGGTGCCGGTGAGCTTCGAGGGCACGGCCAGGCTCGACGCCCGCCGTTGGACGCTGAACGCGCAGGCGGTGAAGGCTTTCGCGGTCAGCGTGTCTGGCCGCATCCGGGTGCGCTCGGTCGCGAGCGCGAGCCAGCGCTCGGCCTCGCGCGCGATCTGTCGCGCGTGGACGTCGGCCGCAGGGATGTGCGTCCCGGCGGACGTCAACACGTCCGCGCGGGTGTGAATGCCGCCGGTGCGGCTCGGACGATGAGCGAGTGCATGAGTCGTCATGGTGATCGGGGCCTCCCCCGGTCTCGGTGGTGCGCCGCGCTCCCCTATGGAGCGCGGTCGCGGTGGATGAGCGGACGGAGCCGTCTCCGGAGAGACCCTCACGTCTGCTCGCGACGAGACCTGACAGCCAGACCTCGTGTGAATGGCCTCGGGTTGCTCCCGAAGCCACGCCCGCAGTAGCGGGCTATGGACCGACGCCTAGAACGGCATCCAGTCGTCGGCCCCGACCGCCTCGGGCGGCGACTGGATGGGTCCAGCGTCCGGCTCCTCGTCGAGGTCGGGCACCGGCGCGTAGGCATTGAGCGCAGCTACCGCCCGCGCGTGGGCTCGCTCGTCACAGACGGCCGACGGCAGGCCCGACCCCGCGTCGTCGTAGCCCGAGAGGTAGGCTTCCAGGTCGTGGCCGTACTGGCGCTCGAACCACCGGCCGTAGGCCCATGCGCTCGCGTGGTGGGTCCGCCACGTGAGTTCGGCGAACCGGAACGGCGTCATGTGGTGACGGAGGCATTTTGCCTCGGCGTCCCACGTGACGCGGGAGCCCGTCCGGTAGACCCACTCGGTCAGCGGGCGCTCGCAGTAGCCGTCGGCGAGGCAGGCGTCGTAGCCCGCCTGGTACGACGCCTCGTAGTGCGCATCGACGTCGGGCTCGGGAAGGCACCGGCAGAGCAATCGGTTGCACCCGTGGCAGAAATCGCCAGGGCCGGGCATGGATCTCGACATGAGTTTTGGAGCGAAGGATTCCAGAGCGACTTCCAGCCGAGTGCCGGGGCCGCTCCTCACCGAAGGGGAGCGGCCCCGACGCAGGCTTTCTCCGCCATTTAGGCGGCTCGGCGGTAGCTCGGCCCCTCCCCTCCTCGGATCTCGACCACGGGCCGGTGCTCCGTCACCGCCCGGAGGACGGCCGCCGCCCTCTCGCCCGTCGGGACGAAGAACCGGGTGCGGAAGGCGTGGACCTCGGCGAAGACCCCGTCGGCCTCCAACTCGCGCATGGCAGCCAGGTCCGGCCCCACGAGTTCGATCCGGGGCTCGTTCGCCACGCGCCGAACGCGGAGCTGCCAGCCGTTGGCGAAGTCAGCCTCCGCTCCAGCGAGAAGTCGCTCGGCCAGCGCCTCTGGCGTGATGTCCACGCGGTCACCCGCGGCCCCGAGAGCCTTGAGCGTCGCGCTCAGATGCTCCGGCATGACGGCCCGCCCGATCATGCGCTCTCCAGCGTCGGTCTGGGCACGGTAGATCCTCGGATGCCCCGCGATCCGGTCCCAGATGGGCAGGATCGTCCCGGTCACCAAGTGGATGGGCTCGGTCGTGAACTCCGGCGCCGCCTCGACGCCCGCGTCCCAGAGCATTCGGGCCTCGACGGTCTGGATGGGCCGGTGGCCTCCCTCCTCCCCTGCTCGGTGGATCTCGGCCTCGTCCATCAGCCGGTTCGAGCGCACCCCGACCCGGCGCAGTCGCTGCACGACGCGGCCGGTCTCCGTCGTCCGGCTCCCGGCCCGGAAGAGCGCGTAGGGCTGCCCGCTCCGTCGGTTGACGACGAACCCCACCCAGGTCCCGAGCGCCTGCGCCCCCTTCGCCCAGCGCCAGATCTCGTTCCAGTCCACGATCTCCGTCCGCCGCGTGAGCTCCAGCGTCACGACCTGCGTCGTCGCGCCGGACCGCTCGTGCGTGTAGACGAGTCGCTCGTCGGTCTTGACCACGCGCTCGGCCCGGATCGTCTCGACGCCCACGTCGAGCGTCCCCGCCTCCCGAGCCGCCTCGGTGGCCTCCTCCAGGTACCCGTACCACGAGTCGAACACGGCGTCCATGGCGCCCGTCTGGAGCGAGAGCAGCCGGTTCAAGAACTTCGGCACCTCGGGGACGGCGCCCACGTTGAGCTGCCCGTCGGCATCGAGCACCTTGATGCCCATCTGCTCCTCGACGAGCGTCGGCGTGACGCCAGAAGCCACGGCCCGGCCCTCGCCCCGGTACAGGTCCACGAACCAGTTGTGCAGGCTGGCCCGCGACAACGGAGTCTCCAGGTTGAACTCGGACGAGAGCAGCCCCTGACTCGCCGTCTGCCGCTGGCCCTTCGTGAGCGCCCCGAGCTGGTCCAATCGCCGCGCGATGGTGCTGAGGAAGCGGCGCTGGGCTTTCAGGTTCGTGGTCACGAGCACCAACTCGGGCGGGCACGCCTGGTTGGCCCGGTGGACCCGGCCCATGCCCTGCACGCACCGCGCGCTGCTCCACCCGGGCTCGACGCAGTAGAGCACGCGCCGCTGTTGGTTGTCGGCCGCGAGATCCGCGTGGTAGCTCCGGCCAGTGCCCCCGGCCTGGCTGAAGACGAGCACGCGCCGCTTGCCTGCCATGAACTCGTCGGCCTCGGCGTTGCACATGCGTCTCGTGCGACGCTCCTCGACGGTCTGCTCTACCCCGTCAACGGCCTTGGTGACGAACCGGCGTCCCCGGCCGGTCACCTCGGCCACGGCGTCCGGGCCGAAGTGGGCCACGACCTGGTCGAGCACGCCGTGCGGGACGCTCACGGCTCCCACCTCCAGCATCAGCCGGTCTCTCGCGGCCACGGCCTCCGGCGACTGGACGAAGTCGCCCGCCGCGTTCTTGACGGGCCGCGAGCGGACTCGGCCGTCGTCGTCCTCGTACTCCTCGTAGAGCGTGGTCGGGAAGCTGGCCTCGACGAATTGCAGGAGTTGGTCGCGGGGCGTCACGTCGAGGTCTCGGAGGTCTTCCCCATTCGCCACGGCCTTCGCGTAGGCCCGTTCGGTCGCCGCCTCCATCGTGGACACGAGTTGCACCACGCAGCTCTCGCCCGCGCCCAGCCGCGCCTCCATGTCCCGGATCAGGCTCGGCGCGCTCATCGCCACCAGCACGTGGAGGAAGAACCGCTGGTGAGCGCCCCAGAACTGGCTGTAGGCTGCTGCTCTGGCTCTCCCGCACTTGTCGGCCTTCGTGACTTCCAGAGCATCCTGGATGTTGCGGAGCACCACCTGCCACGCCTGGGCGCAGCGGTCGTAGGTCTGGGCCTGGTGGGACTCGAGGTCGTGGACCAAAGTCCGGTAGTCGACGCCGTCGTAGGACACGGACCGCGCGAGGTAGAGCCCCATCGACTTCAGGTCCTTCGCCACCAACTCCATCGCCGCGATGCCACCGGCTGAGACTTTCTCGACGAACGCCTCGACGGTCGGGAACGGGGTACCCCGCCCCCAGAGCCCGAGGCGGGCCGCGTAGGCGAGGTTGGCGACCTCGGTCGCACCCGTCGCGCTCGCGTAGACGATGCGAGCATTTGGGAGCCGGGCTTGCAGTTCAACTCCAACGAGCGCACGCTGGGACGCCTTCTGGACGCCACGGCTCCCCTGACGGTCGAGGGCGGAGGCCATGTTGTGGCTCTCGTCGAAGACGACGACGCCCTCGAAGTCGGTCTCCTCTCCCCCACTCGAGAGCCAGGCGACGACCTGCTCCAGCCGGTCGATGCCGGTCTCCACGCCGTCCCGCTCACGAGGCTTGCCCTTCAAGGTGTCATAGCTCGCGAAGCAGATGCCGTCGGCGCGCGGGATCGGTCCCTTGCACGCGCCCAAGTCGAACACGAAGTCCGCCGGGCCGCCGAGCGCGGTCCAGTCGCGGACAGCGTCGCGCATCAGGTTGCGGTTCTCGGACACCCAGAGGGCGCGTCGGCGCCCCTGGAGGATGTTGTCGAGCATGATCGCAGCACTCGTTCGGCCTTTCCCCACGCCGGTCCCGTCACCGACGAAGAACCCCTGCCTCGGTCCCGACTCCCCACTCTCACCGGGCAGGTGCTCTGCGTGGGCGGAGCCCGCGCGGCAGACGGTTTCCAGTTGCGCATCCGAGAGGACGCCCTGGGTCACGAGGTACTCGGGAAGCGCCGGACGGTAGGCACTCGGTGGCGCGGTGGCCGCCGCCATCGCCGCCGACTCGACGAGGCGCGTCGGGTGGGGGCAGGCGTCCGGGACCCGGACGCTCGGGCGGTAGGCGTCGAACACAGACGCTGTAAGCGCGCCGGTCTGGGCCGTCTCTTGGACAGCGGTGACCGCCAGCCGGAGAGCGTCCGCGAAGGGCCACGCAGACGCGAGCTGCGGCCGAGGCGCCACCTGCGCGCTCGGGCGCGGTGGCGCGGCGCCCAGACGGGCGATGCGGGGTGCGAGGAGGGCGAAGAGGTCGAGCTGTTCGACCTGAGATTTGGTCGCGCTTCGGGCGACGTGAGATGCAGAAGGAGCCACGGGATTTCCGGTTGGCTGGACGTGCGGAGCCTCTGCCCGAGATATTCCCCGGTGGGCTCCGGCCCGCCGCGTTGACGGGCTCGCCCACCGGCCCGGCATCGCGGCGGGCCGCGCCCGCCCCTCCTCTCGGCCTCGCGTTCTTTCACATAGCGGAGCTTTTCCTTTCGATCAGCCGCCACAAATCGGCGAGAGAACGTCCACAGCGTCGGTGACGGCCTCCATGTGTGCGAACGAAGGTCCCGTGGGGCCGACAGATCGCCCCTCCGACCTCAAGGGATCTGAGCCGTGGTCGCCGATCCCTGTTGGGACTGGAGGATTCTGAGCCGCGAGACGAAACCCCGTCTATTTTGCCACGTGTCAACGGTATTCAGCCAACTGGCAGAACCATGCCCGCACCGACCCTACCCTCCGATACTGCGAACGTGCTCGGGTGGTCTCTCGGCCTTCGCGCCCACTCTCCGGCCGACCTGATCGACCGGGTCGAGACCGGCTTCTCGATGGCGGCCCTCGCGCGCGTTCGGCGCCACGCCGGACTCGACGAGCGCGAGGCGGCGGAGATCATGGGGACGTCGGTCCGCACGCTCGCGCGGCGCCGGAAGACGGGGCGGCTGGAGGCCGAGGAGTCCGACCGCCTCTACCGGATCGCTCGGCTCTTCGAACGTGCCGTCGAGGTCTTCGGCGGGGACGCGGTCGCGGCCGACGAGGCGCGGCTGTGGCTCCGGATGCCCCAGTGGGGGCTCGGCGACGAGACGCCGCTGGCCTACGCGCGGACCGAGACGGGAGCACGCGAGGTCGAGGCGCTGCTGAACCGGATCGACTACGGCGTGCTGTCGTAGCGCGCCGTTCCCCTCGACCCTGTCACACGGGGCGCCCATGACCGTCGTCTGGCGAATCGTCCGAGAGAAGCACGCCGCGACCGCGTTCAGCGGGGTCGGCGCAGCGAGAGCGCCCGGGCGGTTCAACAGCATGGGCACGCCCGTCGTGTACACGTCGGACTCGTACGCGCTGGCGATGCTCGAGGTGCGGGTCCACGTGGCGACGTTCCGCGGGATGCGGGACCGGGTGGCCGTGTCGGCCGAGGTCGACGACGACCTCGTCGAGGCGCTCACGGTGGCGGACCTGCCGCCTGACTGGCAGGAGCGCCCCGCGCCGACCTCGACGCAGGCACTGGGGGACGCCTGGGTGGCGTCGGGGCGGTCGGCGGTGCTCCGGGTGCCCAGCGTGGTCGTGCCGGAGCAGACCAACTACCTGCTCAACCCCCAGCACCCGGACTTCGGACGGATCCGCCTCGGAACGCCGGCGGCGCTGACGGTCGACCCGCGGCTTCGGTAGTCGCGGAGCGGATCGGCCGCGCGCTTCCACCTCGCGGAGTCTCTCCTACCGATCAGCCGGGGCACGCCCCGCCACTCAGCCGAAGCAGATCGGTCTGAGGACGTCCGCGGCGTCGCGGATCGTCTCTACGACCCCCTCCGCTCGCCTCGTCTCGACGTTCGGCGTCCCTTCCGGCGCCCGGTCCACGACGAGCAGCCGCGTGCGCACGGAGGTCCCGCAGGGGCGGCTCGATCTCGACACGGCGCCCGGACAGGGGACGAGCATCCGGGCAACGCTTCCGGTGGAACTCCGAACGGACGCCTCGATATAGAAACCCTGCTGGATTCGTCCGACTCCGGTGGCCCCCGACATGACGTTCGCCTGTCGGATCGTGCTCGCCGACGACGATGCCCATCATCGGGTGCGGCCTCCGTCAGTCGTTCGGCCGCAAGCCAGGCTAGAACAAATTCTCTCTCTCCTTCCCCCCTCACCATGAAAGCGCTCACCTGGCACGGCCAAGGCGACGTCCGCGTCGACACCCACCCCGACCCCGAGATCGAAGACCCCACCGACGTCGTCATCAAGGTGACCTCGACGGCCATCTGCGGCTCCGACCTCCACCTGTTCGACGGCTTCGTGCCGATGATGGAGGAGGGCGACATCATCGGCCACGAGCCGATGGGCATCGTCGAGGAGGTGGGCGCGAGCGTGACCAAGCTCAAGAAGGGCGACCGCGTCGTCGTTCCGTTCACGATCTCGTGCGGGCACTGCTGGTTCTGCGACCAGACCATGTACTCGTTGTGCGACAACACGAACCCCAAGCCCGAGAACGCGCGCGAGGCCATGGGCCACAGCCCGGCCGGCATCTTCGGGTACTCGCACCTCACCGGCGGCATCCCCGGCGGACAGGCCGAGTACCTGCGCGTGCCCCACGCCGACGTCGGCCCGATCGTGGTGCCCGGCGGGCTGACCGACGAGCAGGTCCTGTTCCTCTCGGACATCTTCCCGACGGGCTACATGGGCGCCGAGAACGCCGAGATCGAGGATGGCGACACCGTCGCGGTGTGGGGCTGCGGGCCGGTCGGCCAGTTCGCCATCCAGAGCGCCTGGATGCTGGGCGCCGGCCGCGTGATCGCCATCGACCGCGAGCCGGAGCGGCTGCGCATGGCGAAGGAGAACTCGAAGGCCGAGGTCGTCAACTTCGACGAGCTCGACGACCCGCTCCACAAGGTCTTGATCGACATGACCGACGGGCGCGGGCCGGACCGCTGCATCGAGGCGGTCGGGATGGAGGCGCACGGGGCGAGCGCGGCCAAGACGGTGCTCGACAAGGCGGCCCAGGCGACGCACACCCAGAGCGACCGGACCTACGCCATCAACCAAGCCATCATGGCCTGCCGCAAGGGCGGCACCATCTCGATGCCGGGCGTCTACGCCGGCGCCGGCTCGATCCAGATCGGCGCGTTCATGAACAAGGGGCTGACGTTGAAGACGGGCCAGACGCACGTCCAGCGCTACCTCCAGCCGCTGCTCGACAAGATCGAGTCGGGCGACATCGACCCCTCGTTCATCATCACGCACACGGCGCCGCTCGACGACGCGCCCGAGATGTACGAGACGTTCCGCGACAAGAAGGACGACTGCATCAAGGTCGTCCTCAAGCCCTGATCCTCCGCCACCTCCGCCTCCCTCTCCCGCCCCGCTGGTGACCGCCGCCAGCGGGGCGAACCGTTCTCCCGACTATCCATGACCACCGTCACCACCGCCCAGGCCACCGCCATCCTCGACGCCGCCCAGAAGAAGGCCGAGGACATGGGCATCAAGCAGAACATCGCCGTCGTCGATGCCGGAGCCAACCTGCTGGCCTTCCGGCGCATGGACGGCGCCTGGTTGGGCTCCATCGACATCGCTATCACCAAGGCCAAGACCGCGCGCTACTTCGACATGCCGACAGGTGACCTGGGCGAGATGAGCCAGCCGGGCAAGAGCCTGTACTCCATCGAGCACTCGAACGGCGGGCTGATCTCGTTTCCCGGCGGCATCCCGCTCGAAGACGGCGACACCGTGATCGGCGCCGTCGGCGTGTCTGGCAGCACCGTCGACGACGACCACGCCGTCGCCCAGGCGGGCGCGGACGCTCTCTCTTCCTAACCCGACGAACCAACCATCATGGACGCCAAGCAAAAGAACATCGACGCACAGAAGCGATGGGGCGAAGAGGTCGCCTCGAACGGCAAGCTCGACGTGCTCGACGACATCCTGGCCGACGACTTCGTGGACCACGACCCCGGCGACTACGCGCCCACCAGGGAGGGCGTCAAGCAGTTCTTCCGCGACTTCCGCACCGCCTTCCCGGACCTCAAGGCTGAGGTGGTCGAGATGACGGCGACCGACGAGTACGTGACCCTCCGCTACACGGTCAGCGGCACGCACCGCGGCGAGTTCATGGGCCACGCCCCGACCGGACGCTCGTTCGAGGCGCCGTCCATGCAGCTCGGCCGCTGGCGCGACGGTCGGTGCGTCGAGCGCTGGGGCGTGACCGACCAGTCGAAGATCCTGGAGCAGCTCGGCCTGATCGACGTGTAGCCCGGTGCCCGACGCGATCGCTCTCCGATCCGAGACCCGCCTGACCCGAGGGGACGGCGTGGACCTTCGCGCGGCGTGGAGCCCGGACGGGGGCTCCGTCGTGTTCGAGCGCCAGGAGAACGGGCGCTCGCGCCTGTTCCGGGTCGGCGCCGACGGAACCGACCTCGTCCCGCTCGACGCCTGCAACGACGGCGCCGAGACGGTCCAGGGCCGCCCCGCGTTTTTCGATGCGGACGACGTCGTGTTCGTCAACGACCGCGACGGCGACCTCGCGCTGTGGCGCTTCCGAGGCGACGCCGCCGAGCGGCTGACCGAGCCTGGGAGCGCCTCGGACTACGGCCCCGCCCCGCTGGCGGACGGCGCGGTCGTGTTCTTCCGCTCGGACCCGGACGGGCCGTCCCGTCTGCTTCGCCTCGACCCAGACGGCGGGCTCCGCGCGCTCGGCCAGGAGGGCGACCAGCCGTGGCCGACGGGCGGCGGGCTCGTGTTCCACTCCGACCGCGACGGGACGGACGCCGTCTGGCGGCTCGACGGCGGCGGCGCGGTCCGCGTCACCCCGGCCGGGCTGGACGAGGGCACCTCGTACGTCACGCCCATGCCGTCGCCGGGCGGCGGCTGGGTCGCGTTCGCGCGCGCCGACGGCGGCGTGTCTCAGGTCTGGCTCATGCGCCCCGACGGCCGCGACCGCCAGCGGCTCACCGACGGCGAGCCGCACAGCTTCCCCGCGTGGAGCCCGGACGGCGGGTCGCTCGTCGTCACGCGCGGCCGACCGACCTCCGACGACGCCCCGACGGGCGACCTCTGGCGCCTCACTCTCTCCTTCCCCTGATCCCATGCCTTCCCTCACCCTCGTCGCCCAGTTCGACCACCAGGTCACCGGCGTCACCGTCACGCACGACGGCCGCACGTTCGTCAACTTCCCCCGCTGGACCGAGGACAACGAGGTCTCCGTCGCCGAACTGATGGACGACGGTGGGCTCCGTCCCTACCCGAACGAGGAGTGGAACGCCTGGCGCAACGCCAACGACGCCTCGCCGGAGGACCACTGGGTCTGCGTCCAGGCCGTCGTCGCCGACGGCGACAGCGTCTGGGTGCTGGACCCCGCCGCGCCGGCCACGGCGCACCTGGTCGAGAACGGGCCGAAGCTGGTCCAGATCGCCCTCGACGGCGACCGCGTCGCGCAGACGGTCCGGTTCGGCGAGGACGTGGCGCCGGAGGGCAGCTACCTCAACGACGTCCGGTTCAGCCCCGACGGCACGACGGCGTACATCACGGACTCCGGCTGGCGCGGCGCCCTGGTCGTCGTCGATGTGGAGAGCGGGACGGCCCGGCGCGTGCTGGACGGCCACCCGTCGACGCAGCCCGAGGACGACGTGACGGTCGAGATCGACGGCGAGCGGCTGAGCCGTCCCGACGGGCGCGGCGCCGTCTTCGCCGCCGACAGCCTCGCGCTCTCGAACGACGGCGAGACGCTCTACTGGAAGGCGCTGACCGGCAAGACGCTCTACCGGATCGCCACGAGCGCGCTCCGCGACGAGAGCCTGGACGCCGACGCGCTGGCGGAGGCCGTCGAGACGGTCGGCCAGACCGAGGTCACGGACGGGCTGTGGATCCACTCGTCGGGCCGCTTCTTCCTGACGGCCGTCGAGAAAGACGCCGTCATCGAGCGCGACGGGGACACCGAGACGGTCGCGGTCCAGGACGACCGCCTGCGCTGGCCCGACACGATGAGCGAGGGGCCGGACGGTGCGATGTACGTCACGGCGTCGCACATCCAGGACTCGCCCTGGTTCGACCCGGCCGCCGACAAGAGCGTGCCGTCGGCGCTGTTCCGCTTCGACCCCGCCGGTTGAGCGCCCACGTCTCCCTAAGCTGACGCCCCAGCCGGACCCCCACCGATGGACCCGCGCATCCTCCTCTTCGTCCTCGCCGGGCTCGGCCTGATCGGGGCCGTCGCGCTGGAGCCCGTGCTCCGGCGGCTCCCCGTGTCCCTCCCGATGGTCTACGTCGGGATCGGGTGGCTCGTCTTCTCGCTCCCGCTCGGGCTCCCCACGCTCGACCCCGTCGGGAACGAGGTGCACGCCGTGGCGGCGGAGTACCTCACCGAGTTCATCGTGATCGCCTCGCTGATGGCCGTCGGCATCGCCATCGACCGGCCGTTCTCGTGGAGCGGATGGGGCCAGGTGTGGCCGCTGCTCGGGGTCACGATGGTGCTCTCGGTGGCCGCCGTGGCGCTGCTGGGATGGGCGTGGCTGGGCCTCACGCCCGCCGCCGCGATCCTGCTCGGCGCGGCGCTCAGCCCCACCGACCCCGTCCTGGCCGGGAGCGTCCAGGTCGGCCCGCCGGGCGAGAGCGAGCGAGACGACGTCCGGTTCGACCTGACGGTCGAGGCCGGGCTCAACGACGGCCTCGCCTTCCCGTTCACGCACCTCGCCATCGCCGCAGTCGGCGTGTCCAGCCTGGGCGCGTGGACGGCCGAGTGGGTCGCGCTCGACGTGGTCTGGCGCATCGCGGCCGGGGTCGCCGTGGGGTACGCCGTCGGGCGAGCCGGGGCGTGGTACGTCTTCGAGCGGTCGGAGGAGACGGATTCCGACGGGGACGCCGAGGCGGATGGAGATGCCGAGGAGGCCGATGACGACAAAGGCCGGACGAACGAGGGCCTCATCGTGATGGGGACGCTGCTGGCCGCCTACGGGCTGGCCGAGCTCGCCCACGGCTACGGCTTCCTCGCCGTGTTCGTCGGCGCGGTGACCGCCCGGCAGCGCCGCTCCGAGAGCGGCTACCACGCCATCGCGCACCACTTCATCGACCAGCTGGAGAGCGTGGTGCTCGTCGTGATGCTGCTCGGCTTCGGCGGGCTGCTCGCCAGCGGGATCCTCTCCGCGCTCACCGTCGAGGCCGCGCTGTTCGGCTTGGCCGCGATCTTCGTCGTCCGCCCGCTCGCGGGGATCGTCGGCCTGCTCCGGTGCCCGCTTCCGTGGCCGGGCCGGTGGGCCGTCGCCTTCCTCGGCATCCGCGGCATGGGGACGCTGTACTACCTCGCCTACGGGCAGACGCACGCCGACTTCGCGGACCTCGACGTGCTCTGGGCGACGGCGTCGTTCACGATCCTCGCCTCGATCCTCGTCCACGGGATGACCGCCGGAGCCGTCATGGAACGGCTGGAGCGGCGAGGCGAGAACGTCATTGCTGGCGCCGAATCCGACGTCGCTGTCACACGCGGGTAGCGGAGTCGGCGCTCGCGTTTAGCGACCGGCTCTGGGCGGTTTCCACCCGGTACTTTTTGGGGGGCTCGGTAGCCGCCCCTGCTGCTACCGGGCAGACGCGAGCACGTCCACGGCCTCGCCCACCGTCCCGACGACGGCCTCCACGCGCGCGCTGTCTCGCCGCGGCGAGTCTTCCGGCGCCCGGTCCACGACGAGCAGCCGCGTCCTCACGGAGGTGCCATAGGGCCGGTAGACGGCTCCGCCGATCTCGACGTCGGCCCGGAGCCGGAACGGGTTGGCATCGACGGCCTCGAAGAACGCCCGGTGCGTCGGCTTGCCGCGTCGGGCGCCCGCGCTGAGCACGGCCACTAGCCGCCCGCCCGCGTCGAGGCGGCGGAGGGCTTGGAGCACGTGGCCGGTCCCGACCGTCGGGACGCGGCGGCGGCCAAGGCGCCCAGCGGTCTGGGAAAAGGGCGGGTTCATTAAGACCATGTCGGCTCGGACGGACGGCGGGAGGATGGCGTCGAGGTGGTCGGCGTTCTCGCGCGTGAGCGTCTGGGACGGGTCCTGGCCCGCCTCGGCCAGGAGCACCGCCAGCAGGTCGGCGCGGCGGCCGGAGAGCTCGTTGGCGTGGACCGTGGCGCCAGAGGCCAGCGCGAAGGTGCAGAGCGCTCCGGTCCCGGCGGAGGGCTCGATCACACGGTCATTTTTCCCCACCCCGCTCACCCACGCGCAGAGACCGGCGTAGGCCGCAGGCGTCGAGAACTGCTGGAAGTCGTTCTGCTCCGCCGTCCGGCGCGTCTGGCTGGGCAGGAGCGCCGAGAGCCGCTCGACCTCGGCGAGCGTGTCGCGGACGCCAGAGGCCTCTGGCGGAAGGCACCCGACGGTGCTGAGCAGGTGGAGGTGGAGACCGAGCTCGGCGGCGTCGTATGCGTCGCGGGGTGTGAAGACGCCTTGGGCGAGCGTGCCGCCGTATGCGCGAGCCGCCAGCGTGAAGAGGTCGCCAGAGGTCAGAGACTCCGAGCCTCGGACGTGAGCCTCGACCTCGCGAGCGAGGCGAACGGCGGGGCTGGTCGTGTCTGTTTCGAGGGCGGAAAGAGAGCTCGTCATGGGTTTGAGGGGCGGTTCGAGGCTGGAAGTGGTGCCGACGGCGCGTCACGGGGGTCGCGCCGTCGGCACCACTGGAGGACGAATCGGCTGGTCTCGGTTCAGTTTTTCGGTCTCCGCCCACGTCCCCCTCCCCCTCTGTTCCCACTCGACTTGCGGCGAATCCGTATCCCCCCTGGACCGGCTCCGCCCCCGATTTCCAGTCTTCGGGCACCCGAGTTATCACCTCGGAGTGTAAACTGACAGCCTCCCCGTCACATGCAAGCACTCGTGCTCTACCCGCGACAAGCCGAGCTCCTGAACCTCATCCGCAAGGCCATCGGCCGGACGGGCGCCGCCCCGAACGGCCGTGAGCTCGCAGGGCGGATGGGGCTCGCGAACGTCTCGGCCGTCTACGCACACCTCCGCAAGCTGGAAGCCGCGGGCTTCGTCCGGCTCACGTCGGGCGGCCGGGGCGTCCCGCTCCAGATCGAGCTGACCGAGGAGGGCGAGCGGCACGGCCGCGCCCGTCCCTGGCCCCGCCTCGGCACGATCCCCGCCGGTCCCATCACCGACGTGTCCCAGCAGGCCGACGAGTTCGTCACGACGCTCCCGGACCTCGTCCCCCAAATGCGGCCAGGCGACTACCTCCTCGACGTCGAAGGCTACTCCATGCAGGGCGTCGGCATCGTGCCCGGCATGACGCTCGTGATGCGGCCCGAGGTCACGCCGACCGCACGCGACGTGTGCTCGGTCTACGTCGAGGGCGAGGGCAACACGCTCAAGCACGTCGTCTGCGACGGGTCATACGTCCGGCTCGTGGCCGCCAACCCCGAGTTCGCCGAACAGCGCGTGCACGCACGCGCGGTCCGCGTCCAGGGCGTCGCCATCGCGTCGTTGGCCGTCCAGTCGTTCCGCTAGCGCCGCGCTGGCGGTTTCTGTCCACCGTCCCCCACCACTCCCTCGATGATCGCCACGTCCCCCCTCCCCGTCCGCACCGAGGCCGACGCCCAGCGCGCCGTCTACGCCGACCTCCGCATGATCGCCCGGAGGCTCCGCTCGCGAGAGAGCTCTGGGATCACGCTCGCCACGACGGGCCTCGTCCACGAGGCGTACCTCGCGCTCCAGCGCGAGTCGACGCGCGAGGCCAGCGACATCGGCCAGGGCGCGAGCGTCCCCCTCGGGCTCTACGCCCGAGCCATGCGGAACGTCTTGGTGAGCGCGGCCCGGAAGCGCGGCGCCGACAAGCGCGGCGGCGGGGTCCGGGCGGTCCAGCTCAACGACCACGACGTGCGCGCGGGGGCGGACCCGGCGGGCCTCGAGGGCTGGGCGCACCTCGCCGTCGACCTCGACCGGGCGATGGACCGGCTCCAGCGGGCCGGGGAGCGGCTCCACCATGTCGTCGAGCTCAAGTTCTTCGCGGGGCTCGAGATCACCGAGATCGCCGCCATCACGGGCACCAGCCCGGCGACCGTGAAGCGCGACTGGGAGAAAGCCCGCGTGCTGCTCTACGCCTTCGTCGCGGAGGACGAGCCGTCCGCGTCTGGAAGCGCCCGCTCCCAAGCGTCATGAGTCCACTCCCCGCCTCCAGCCCGGACGGTGGGGAGACCACCGGCGGGCACTCTGCGAACGGCGCGGCGCCCCTTTCCGGCACCGCTCTGCGCGAGCGTCTACGGGCAGTTCCAGAAGGAGACTCCACGTCCGCGTCGATCCATACCGACGGGGTGCTCCTCGACCTCCTGCTCGACGCCGAGACGTCGGAGCGGTCCCGCGTCGTCGCCCTCGTCCGCGAGCACGCGCCGGAGTACGCCGGGCGCGCCGAGGCGCTGGCCCTCGCCGTCGGCGCCGCGCCAGAGGCCGGTTTCCTCGCGCGCCCCGCGGCCGAGACGTTCGCGGCCCACCTTGCCGATCCCGACCTCGCACCCGGAGACGTCGTCGGCGCCTACCGAGTGGTCCGCGAGATCGGACGTGGCGGGATGGGCGTCGTCTACCTCGCCGAGCGCCCCGACGTAGGACTCCGCGCGGCGCTCAAAGTGCTCGCCGGTCCCGTCGCCGACGACGACGCGCTCGACCCCGACCTCGAACGGTTTCGGGAGGAACGGCGGCACCTCGCGGGGCTCGTCCACCCCGGCGTGACCCAGCTCTACGACGCTGGACATACCGATGACGGGCGGCCCTACTTCGTGATGGAGCTCGTCGAGGGCGAGCCGATCACGGGCTACGCCGACCGGCGTCGCCTCGGGCCCCGCGACCGGGCCGAGCTGTTCGTCCAGCTCTGCGAAGCTGTCCGGCACGTCCACGGGCGCGGGGTCGTCCACGGTGACGTGAAGCCCGACAACGTGTTGGTGGCCGACGACGATGAGGGCCGCCCGGTCGCGAAGCTGCTCGACTTCGGCGTTGCCGCGCGCTGGCGAGGCATCTCGAGACGAGGGACTGAGGCCCCTCCCCTGCCCTACCGCCCGTTCACGTACGCCTACACCGCCCCGGAGCTCGTAGCCGGGGGCGCACCGACTCCGGCGTCCGACGTGTACGCGCTCGGCGTCGTGCTCCGCGACTTGGTCGCTGGTGGTCCTGCGGCGCCGCGTGGCCTCCGCTTGTGGCTCAAAGCGCTCGCCCAGCGGGCGGCGAGCCCCGACGTTGGACGGCGACCGGCGACGGCCGTGGATCTTTTGGCCGAGGTCCGCGCCGCCCTCCGCGTGGAGTCGCAGCACTCGTCGGCGCCGCTCTCCAGTCCAACCCTGTTCGCGCTCGTGGCCGCGTCGGCGCTCGCGGCGGCCGTGGTCGCTCGCGCGGTGGGCCGCAGCTAGCGCCCGCGCAGGTTTCCGAAGTGACGGGCGTCGAGCGCGAACCCCCCTCCCCTGCTCCGCTCGGTCTCGTCGATGTGGCGCTGGAGCGCCTCCTGAACGAAGTCGTTCTGGCTCGCGCCGCTCTCCTCGGCCGCCGCGCGGACCTTCGCGCGCATCCACGCCGGGACGTTCCAGTTGCCCTGGACCGTCCGCTCGTACGCCTCGTCGCCAGGGGCGGGCGCCTCGGGACGCTGGACGGGCTTGGCCGGTCCGACGGCGCCGCCAGAGGCTTTCTTGACCCGCTTCGGCTTGGCTTTGGGCTTTGGGTTCTCCGCCTCGGCGAGCGGCGCTTCGGCAGGCGGGGTGGCCGCGCCGAAAGCGCCCTCGAAGGCGGTTCCCTCGGTCGTGGCAGGTCCGATGTTGAGGCGAGGTTTGCGGGACTTTGCCATAGGTGCTAGGGTCTAGATACTAGGGGCTAGGTTCGGGTCAGACGATCCGGGGCGAGGGTCGGGCTTCGATCTCGTCCGCCAGCGCGGCGTAGTCCTGCGCGGCCGTGGACGAGCGGTCGTAGAACGGGAGCGGGACGCGGGCCATCTCGGACTCCCGCACCCGGACGGTCTCGCGGATGTAGGTCTTGAGCCCGCCCTTCCCGTCCGGCCCCGCCACCTGGCCCGCGACGTACTCGGCGAGGTCGAGGTCGTGGTGGCTCGACACGTTGACGCGCGTCGCGAACGCGCCCGTGACCGGCGTCGTCCCGAACCGCTTCGAGAGCTCCATCACGTCGACGAGTCCGTCGAGCGCGCCTCGCCCGGAGGCGACGGGCACGTAGACCTCGTCGGCCGACGCGAGCGTGGCCGTCACGAGGGCCGACGCCTGGGGGGGCGAGTCGATGACGACGAAGTCGTAGTCGGCTTCGACGGCGTCGAGGAGTGCGACGAGCCGGTTGGCGAGCCGGGCGACCGCCTGGCCCTCGAACTGGACGAGCTGGCGGCTGGCCGGGACGATATGGAGCACGCCGCCGTTCTCGGCGAGCGGCTTATCCCAGAGCCCCTCGGGGCGGAGCACGGCGGCTTCCGCCTCGATCTCGCCTTTGAGGTACTGCGCGGCGGCGTGGGACGGGTCGAGCCCCGCCGACTTGGTCAGCGTCGCCTGCGGGTCGAGGTCGACCAGCAAGACGCGGCGCCCACGGCGGGCCAGTTCGGCCGCGACGGCGAGCGAGGAGGTTGTCTTGGACGAGCCGCCTTTGAGATTGCTGAAAGCGATGACGCGCACGGGGGAAGGGTATGTGATCCTAGCCCCTAGATACTACCGGCTAGGGTCTATTGTCGAGATCCTAGACACTAGACATTCTACAAAGCCTGCCCTGAGCCTCCGACGCACCTTTCCGCGCTGGTGCGGGCAAACATGATCTAGGGTCTAGATGCTAGGACGAACAGGCTCCGTGCGCCGCAACCATGACCGCCGGAGGCGCCGTCTTCGCAGGTGGGCGGTCGCGCTCGGCGCGGCCGTCGTCGTCGTCGTAGCGGGCGCACTCTTCGGCGTCCGCGTCAACACGACGCCGAGCCTCCCGCGAGGGCTCTACGTCGCCTCGGCGCTGGGCGAGCGACCCGTCGCACGCGGCGACCTCGTGGCCGCGTGCCCAGACACGGCCGCTGTCCGGCGGCTCGGCCGGTACTGGACGAACGGGCGGTGCCCAGGCGGCTCCCAGCGCCCCGACGGCGTCCGGCCGCTCGCGAAGCCCGTCGCAGGCCTTCCAGGCGACACCGTCCGCGTCGACAGCGCGGGCGTTTGGGTAGGGGAGAGGCATCTGCCTGCGAGCGCACCGCTCGTCCGTGACCGCGCTGGTCGACCCGTCCAGCCCGCGCTCGGGGTTCACGTCCTCGGGCCGGGCGAGTATTGGCTGCACTCCGGCCGGGTGCCGACGTCCATTGACTCCCGCTACACCGGCCCCGTCCGCGTCGTCTTGGAGCGGCTCCGGCCGCTCTGGACGGAAGACTGAGCGGGCTCGTGAGCCTCAGGCCACTCGCGGCGCGCTCTGCCAGTCGGACCCGCCCGGCCGCCTCTCCGAACGAGGTGACAGCCCGGTGAGCGCCGCCGACGGCGGGTCCAGACATCCACAGACCCCTCCCGTGCCCACGTCCGCCCGCCCAACGCCACAGACCGGAGCGAACACCGGTGAGGCCGGGCGAGAGGGCCGCTACCGCGAGCTCATGGAGCGGTACCTCGGCCCGCGCGTCGTCGAGGCGTTCGCCGACGACGACGTGACCGAGGTCTACGTCAACGGCGACGGCCGCTTGCGTCTCGACACGCACTCGCGCGGCAAAGTGCTCGCAGGCGTCCAGCTCCGGGCAGCGCGTGTCGAGCAGTTCTTGCACGCCGTGGCTGCCTTCCACGGCGACGCGCTCCACGGCGGCACGCCGACCGTCCAGGCCGAGCTCCCCGACGCCACGTTCGGCGGCGCCCGTCTCCAGGGGTTCCTCTCGCCACTGGCGGAGGCGTCGTGCTTCGTGATCCGCAAGCGGGCCTCGCGCGTCTTCGACCTCGACAGCTACGTCCCCAGCGTGATGACGGCCCGGCAGCGGTTCGCGCTCCGCGACGCCGTTCGGGACCACGAGAACGTGCTCGTCTGCGGCGGGACCGGATCGGGCAAGACGACGCTGTGCAACGCACTCCTGAAGGAGATGACCGACCAGTTCCCCGACGAGCGGATCGTGGTCCTGGAGGACACGGGCGAGCTCCAGTGCGCGGCCGACGACCACTTGCAGCTCAGAACCTCAGACGACGTGTCGCTCGCCGACCTCGTCCGGCACACGTTGCGCTGCACGCCCGACCGGATCGTCGTCGGCGAGGTCCGCGACGAGGCCGCGCTCCACCTCCTGGACGCCTGGGCGACGGGCCACCCCGGCGGGTGCGCGACGCTCCACGCGACCACGGCGCTCGGCGCGCTCCACCGGCTCGGGCGGCTCGCGCAGCGGGCCAATGTGCCGCCCCAGCACGAGCTGGTGGCCGAGGCCGTCGGCGTCGTACTCGTGATCCAAGGCGGCAACCAGGGCCGCCGCGTGACCGAGCTCGTCCGCGTGGACGGCCAGCACGCGGGGACCTACGAGCTCTCGCCCGTCTGAGCGGCCCTGTGCGCTCGCGTGGCGCCGGGTGAGCCTCGGACGCGGCCCGCCGCGCTCTCGCGCAGTAGGCGGCCCTCCAGAGCCTCTGGCGAGCCGCTCCGCTGTCCAACACACCCCGCGCCCATGCACCGCTCGCTCCAGCCCGATTCCAGCCGTCGCGTCCTCATCGGACGCGCCCTCACGCTCCTCGCCCTCGCGGCCGTCCTGGCCGACCCCGCCGCAGCCTCTGGCGGCGCGGCGATGCCGTGGGACGGCCCGCTCCAGACCATCGCCGACGCGCTCACCGGCAACACCATCCGCCTCGTCGCCGTAATCGCGCTCGCCGCTGGCGGCATCGTGTGGGCGTTCACCAAGAACGAGGAGGGCGTCAAGCGGATCGGCCAGGCCGTGCTCGGCCTCGGGGTCGCCATCGGCGCGGCATCGTTCGCCGCCACGCTCGGCATCTCGGGCTCGACGTTTTGAGCCGAGCCCAGAGCCCGAGAGGGGAGAGGGCGAAGCTCCCCGAGCGGCCGGTCCACCAGTCGCTCGTTCGGACGCCTCGCTACGCCGGGGTCGACCGGACCTTCCTCGTCTTGGAGGTCACGCTCGTCGTCTGCCTCGGCTACCTCATGGGCGTCTCGTGGGCGACGGCGGGCGTCGTCCTGCTCACGGTCGGCGTGGTCCACCCGCTCATGGTCCGGCTCTCGGCCGACGACGACCTCCTCCCGCATTTGGTCGTGCGGACGCTCACGCAAGCCGACGCCTACGACGCACTCCCACCTGCGACGGGCTCGGGCCGCAAGCCGAGTCCGGCCGTTCCTACGCCGTAGCGGCGATTCGCAACGACTAGAACCTAGCGTCTAGATCCTAGAACATGAGTTTGCTTTCTGCCGCCGCTGGCCTCGCCGCCGGGTCCCTGGGGGCCGCCGCTCTCGGAAAGCTCCGCGAGCACCGAAAGACGCCGCGCGCGCTCTCCGACCTGCTCGGCTGGGGCTTCCTGGTGGGGGAGGGGGTCGTGCTGACGAAGGACGGCTCGTTCCTGGCGGCGTGGCGCGTCCGGGGCCGCGACCTCGCGTCCTCGACCACGGGAGAGGTCGCCGCACTGGCGACGCACGTCGGCGCTGCGCTCTCGGCCTACGGCGACGGCTGGATGATCCACGCCGACGCCGTCCGCCGCGAGGCCGTCGGCTACGCGCCGCCCGACCGGTGCCACTTCCCCGACCCCGTGAGCGCGCTCGTCGACGAGACGCGCCGCGCGCGGTACACGGCGACCGCCGAGCACTACGAGACCGAGTCGGTCTTCTCGCTCACCTACACGCCGCCACCGGGGCTCGTGGGGCGGCTCCAGAAGGCCGTCGTCGCAGGGCGAGACGAGGCCTCCGGCGTCGACTGGGACCGGCTCCTCGGGCAGTTTGAGCGCGAGGCGCGCGGGCTCCGCGACCGCCTCTCGTCGTCTGTCCGAATCGAAAGACTCAGTAGTGCGGACCTGCTCCGCCACCTCCACGAGTGCCTGACCGGGCTGCCCCACGCCGTCGGCGTGCCGGGCCACGGCGCCTACCTCGACTACGCGCTCGCCGACCAGCCCTTCGTCGGCGGCTTCGAGCCGCGCGTGGGCGCGAAGCACGTCCGCGTCGTCGCCGTGCAGGGCTACCCGAACGCGACGACGCCCGGCCTCGCCGACCCGCTCTTGCGGCTGCCGTTCCCGTACCGGTGGAGCCTGCGGTTCCTGCCGTTCTCGCCTGCGACGGCGACCAAGGTGATCGGCAAGGCCCAGCTCGGGTGGTTCCAGAAACGGCGCGGCGCGGGCGACTGGGTGAAGGACATGGCCTCGAAGGAGAAGCGCCAGGACACCGAGATGGACATCGCCTTCCAGGACGCCAACGCGAGCCAGATGGTGCTCGACGCCGGGGCCGCGCGGGCGTCGAACACGGGCGGCGAGCTCCGCTTCGGCTACCTCACGGCCTGCGCCGTCGTGATGGCGGACACCAAGCGCGCGGCCGACGACCGGGCCGCCGGGCTCCTCAAGGCCGTCCGCGACCTCGGGCTCACGGGCCGCGTCGAGGACGTGAACGCCGTCGACGCCCTCATCGGCTCTCTGCCTGGCCACGGCCACGCCAACCTCCGCCGCCCCGTCTTGTCGACCGACAACTTGGTCGACCTCCTCCCTCTCACCGCCCCGTGGGGCGGGCACCGCGAGGTGCCGAGCGGGCTGTTCCCCGAGGGCTCGCCGCCGCTCCTGTGGGCCAAGACCGATGGGAGCACGCCGTTCCGGTTGTGCCTTCACGAGGGCGACGTGGGCCACACGCTCATCGTCGGCGCGACGGGCGCGGGCAAGTCCGTGCTCGTCGGGCTGCTCCTCGCGCAGTGGCGACGCTACGCAGGCGCCCGGACGGTGACCTTCGACGTCGGCTACAGCCACTACGTCTCCGGCCGTGCGATGGGCGCGGCGCACTACGACCTCGCCGGGCCTCTGGCGGCGGGCCGTCCGGTCGAGATGCAGCCGCTCCGCGACGTGGACCGGCCCGAGGTGCGGACGTGGGCCGTCGACTGGGTCGAGTCCCTGGTCGAGCTCCAGGGCGAGCGGTTGTCGCCCGACGAGCGGGGCCGACTGGCGCACGCCGTCGGCCTGCTGGCGGAGAGCCCGCCCGAGGACCGGACGCTGACGGCGCTGCTGGTCGGACTGGGCGACGAGCGGCTCCGGGCGCTCGTCCGGCCGTACACGCTGGAAGGACCGTATGGCCAGCTCTTCGACGCCGACCGCGACTCGTTCGGGAGGGGAGACGAGGCCGTCCGGCACCAGGTCGTCGAGCTCTCACATTTGGTCGGCATGTCCGACCGCGTGCTCGTCCCAGCGCTGACCTACCTCTTCCGCCGCGTCGAGGAGAGCCTGGACGGCTCGCCGACGCTCATCGTGATTGAGGAGGCCTGGGCCGCGCTCATGCACGGCCGCTTCGCCGACCGGCTCCGCCAGTGGCTCTTGACGCTCCGCAAGCGCAACGCGGCGGTCGTTGTCGTGGCCCACAGCCCGGCTCAGTTTCGCGACCCCGGCGTCAAGGGCGCGCAGCTCCTGGTCGAGAGCTGT
>NZ_JAVRHT010000013.1:0-91514 GCF_031846415.1 Rubrivirga litoralis
TCTCTCCGCTCTCTCCGCTCTCTCCGCTCTCTCCGCTACGCCGCCTGCTCCGTCGGCTCCGGCAGCGCGCGCCAGACGAGGGCGGCCATCGCGAGCGTGACGGCGGCCGAGACCAGCGTCGTCGCCCGGTAGCCGGCGTCGGCGTAGAGGGCGCCGGCGGCCGTGGCGCCCAGGCCGGTCCCGATCTGGCCGACCGCGATCGTGAGCGACAGGAACGCCCCGCGCTGGCGGCCGGGCACGAGCGCCGTGAGGAGCGCCTGGAGCGGGGCGGCCCGCATCGCGAACAGGCCCATGATGGCCACGTACACCGGGTACGCCGTCCACCGCTCGGCGACGACGAACGTGAGCGCCGCCGTCACGACGGCGAGCCCGAGGCACGAGGCGAGGATGAGCGGCTTGCGCCCGACCGAGTCCGAGAGCGTCCCCGCCCGCGGCCCGATCGCCACGCTCGCCGCCCCGCCCACGAGGAACAGCGTGGCGATAAAGTCGAGCGGGAGCCCGAAGACCGCGAGCGGGCGCCCGAAGACGGCCACGTCGAGCGGGAACCGGGTCGTCAGCCACTGGGGGAGGTAGACGATGAGGAGGCCCAGCCCGAGGTACATCAGGAAGTAGGTGGCGACCGCGACCGCCGTGTCGCGCCGGGCCAGGAGCGCCCGGTACTGGCGGAGCGCGCCGGCGACCGTCGGCCGCTCGTCCGAGAGGCGGACGTCGGGCTGCGGCACGACCGTCAGGATGAGGACGAACGCGATCACCATGACGCCGGCGAACGCCACGAACGGCGTCCTGAACCCGACGCCGACCGCGAGCGCCCGCCCGATGGGGATGCCGAGCACGAGCCCGAACGGGACCCCGCTCATGACCCACCCCGTCGCCCAGCCCCGCCGCTCGTACGGGAAGTAGTCGCCGCAGTAGCTGACGGCCGCGCCCGAAAGCATCCCGCCCCCCGCGCCGGCCAGCACGCGGACGGTCAGGAGCGACCCGAACGTGTCGGCCAGGCCGTGGAGCGCGAGCGCGGCTGCCAGCGCCCCCGACCCGATGAGGAGCACGCGGCGGCGCCCCACGCGGTCCGAGATCGGCCCCATGACGAGCGCCGCCGCCGCGAGCACCCACGAGTACGCCGACACGAGCAGCCCGAGCTTCCCCACACCTACGCCCAGCGCCTCGCCGATGATGGGCAAGATGGGCGTGACGACGATCGTCTGGCTCGCCGCCGTGAACACGAGGAGCCAGAGGGCGAACAGGATGCCGGCGGTGCGGGCGGAGGAGGGGGCCAGTGGGGTCAGTCGGTGTCGGGGGGAGCAGGACGAGCTTGGGCGGGGCGGGGTTCGCGTGGGCCGCCCCGCCCCACGCGGCCGTCGGCGCGCGCCATCCGGGAGGCACAATGATCGGGGGCGAGCCGAGTCTTTTCCGTCCCGTATCCTCGCCGTCATGACCCGCGCCGCTCTCCTCCTGCTCGCCCTCCTCCCGGCCGTCGCCGCGTGCGGCGCCGACCGCCCCGCCCCGCCCGCCGTGGTCGCCACGGGCGGGGCGGTGGAGGCCACAGAGGCCCCGGGCGGGGCGGCGCCCGCCGTCGTCCCCGCCGGCCTGGACGTGCCCGCCGAGATGGCCTACGTCCCGGGCGGGGCGGTGACCGTCGGCGTGCTCCCGGGCGAGGGAGGGATGCCCCACGAGCGCCCCGCCTTCCGCGCCGATGTCGCCCCGTTCCTCCTCGACCGCTCGCCCGTCACCGTCGCCCGCTTCCGCGCCTTCGCCGAGGCGACGGGCCGCGAGACGGAGGCCGAGCGGTTCGGCGACGGCCTCGTGATGGACCAGCAGACGGGGCAGTGGGCGCTCGTGCCCGGCGCCTCGTGGCGCCGCCCGCGCGGGGGCGCCGCGCCCGCCCCGCCCGACGACCACCCGGTCACGCAGGTGTCGTGGGCCGACGCCGACGCCTTCTGCCGCTGGGACGGCGCCGACGCCGGCGCCCCCAAGCGGCTCCCGACCGAGGTCGAGTGGGAGCACGCCGCGCGCGGGGCCGCCGACGGCCGGAGCCCCTACGCCTGGGGCGACGCGCTCGGGGCCGGCGACCCGGCGCGGGGCGGGGCGGCCCGCGCCAACACCTGGACCGGCACGTTCCCCGGCGGCGACGACGGGGCCGACGGCTACCGCGACGGGACGAGCCCGGTCGGCGCGTTCGGCGCCACCCCGCTCGGGCTCACCGACCTGGGCGGGAACGTGTGGGAGTGGACGGCCTCGTGGTACCGGCCGTACCCGCTCGGCGCCGACGGCGGGGCCGGCCCCGGCGCGCCGGCCGGGCCGAGCGGCGAGCCGGAGCGGGCGCAGCGCGGCGGCTCGTTCCTGTGCCACCCGTCGTACTGCCACGGCTTCCGCGTGAGCGCGCGGAGCCACTCGACGCCCGAATCGTCGTTCGCCCACGTCGGCTTCCGCTGCGCGCGCGACGCGGGCGGGGCGTAAAGGGCAGAGGGCGGGGCGGCCTCCGATCTCCACCCCGCCCCACCGGAGCGCGGGCGGGGCGGGTGTGAGAGACTGTTTGGTGGAGGGTCTCCCTCCCCCACCGGGGGAGGGCCGGGGAGGGGGACGGACATCGAAACGGCCGTTGGGGGCAGGGCGGCCGCCCTGGGTCCCCTGGCTGCGCCGACCTCACGGTTGGCTGCGCCGGCCTTTCGGCTCCCGGCCTCGCAGGCTGGGGGAGGACTCGGAGCCGACTACGACCAGTCTCTGAGGCGAAGCCACGGCTCGCTTTAGCACAGGCTCGCCCCGGCGGACGGTTCCGTCGGGGTCCCGGCGGGTCCAGATGGACTTACCCTTGCGGGATCCCTCACCCGCCCCGCCCGACCGCTGGAATGGACTTCGCCACAATCGATTACGTCGTCTTCGGCGCCTACGCCGCCCTCATCATCGGCGTCGGCCTCTGGGTCTCGCGCGAGAAGGAGGGGCGCACGAAGGACTCGGCCGACTACTTCCTCGCCGGCAAGTCGCTCCCGTGGTGGGCGATCGGCGCCTCGCTGATCGCGTCGAACATCTCGGCCGAGCAGTTTATCGGCATGTCGGGGTCCGGCTTCCGGCTCGGCCTCGCGATCGCGTCCTACGAGTGGATGGCGGCCATCACGCTCCTCGTGATCGCGTGGTTCTTCCTCCCGATCTACCTCGAAAAAGGCATCTTCACGATGCCCCAGTTCCTCGAAGAACGCTACGACGGCCGCGTGCGGACGCTGCTCGCCGTGTTCTGGCTGCTCGTCTACGTCTTCGTCAACCTCACGGCCGTGCTCTACCTGGGCGCGCTCGCGATGGAGGGGATCATGGGCGTCCCGCTGTTCTGGGGGATCGCCGGGCTCGCGATCTTCGCGACCGTCTACTCGATCTACGGCGGGCTGGAGGCGGTCGCCTGGACCGACGTCGTGCAGGTCGTCGTGCTCTTGGGAGGCGGCCTGCTTACGACGGTCCTGGCCCTCGACGCCTACGCCGACGGGGGCGGGGCGGCGGCCGGGCTCTCGAAGCTCGTCAGCGACCTCCCCAGCCGGTTCGACATGATCCTCGGGCCGGGCGAGCTCCTCTACCAGGACGACGCCGGGGTCACGCAGGACGCCTACCAACTCCTGCCCGGGCTGGGCGTGCTCTTGGGCGGCATGTGGGTGGCCAACCTGTTCTACTGGGGCTGCAACCAGTACATCATCCAGCGGGCGCTGGCGGCGAAGTCGCTGAAGGAGGCCCAGCGCGGGCTGGCGTTCGCGGCCGGCCTCAAGCTCGTGCTCCCGCTCGTCGTCGTGATCCCGGGCATCGTGGCGTTCGGGCTCGACGCGCCCATCGACAAGGCGGACCAGGCGTACCCGTGGCTCCTGGGCACCTACATCGGGCCGGGCCTGAAGGGGCTCGCGTTCGCGGCCCTCGCCGCGGCGATTGTGTCGTCGTTGGCGTCGATGATGAACTCGACGGCTACGATCTTCACGATCGACCTCTACAAGTCGCGGAACCCCGGGGCGTCGGAAACGCGGCTCGTGACGATCGGCCGGCTCGTGAGCCTCGTCGCGATCACGATCGCGGCGCTCGTGGCGTACCCGCTCCTGGGCGCCATCGACCAGGCGTTCCAGTACATCCAGGAGTACACCGGTTTTATCAGCCCAGGCGTGCTCGCCGTCTTCGTGATGGGCCTGTTCTGGCGCAAGGCGACGGCCAACGCCGCGCTCGTGACGGCGGTCCTCTCGATCCCGCTCTCGGCGCTCGCCAAGGTGCTGCTCCCGTCGATCCCGTTCCTGAACCGGATGGGCTACGTGTTCCTGGTCTCCGTCGCGCTCATCGTGGTCATCTCGCTCCTTGAGGCGAAGGGCAAGGACAGCCCGAAGGCAATCCGCATCGCGGGCGTGAAGCTGGCGAGCGATCCGGTGTTCCTGACCGCCACGTTCGGCATCCTCGGCGTGACGGCGGCGCTCTACGCCGTGTTCTGGTAGGATCGCCCTGCTCGCGGAAGCCGCCCCGCCCGATCCTGTGCGCATGGTCGGCGCGGTCGAGGCCGTCGCCGGAGCCCCGCCCCCCGCTGCGACGGCTGGGGCGGGGCGGCGGACCTGGAGGTGACGCGGGCCGTGAACCCGCCCGGGCAGCCCACCACCCCGCCCGGAGACTGCGCGGGCGGGGCGGCGGGCTCGCAGGAAAGCCAGGCCGAAACGGCCTCGGCAGCCGCTTAGCGGTCGAGGACGCCCGCGAACTCGTCGATCCCCGCGCCCTCGGGGTACGGGTCCTTCGGGTCCGGCCCGTACGCGTTGGGGCCGGCGTCGCCCTCGATGACCATGAAGTAGAGGAGGATGAACCCGCCGATAAAGGGGACGAGCGACACGAGGTACCACCACCCGCTCCGGTCCGTGTCGTGGAGCCGGCGCACGGCGACAGCGAGGGACGGAAGGAGGAGGCCGAGCGCCAGCGCGATGTAGAGGAGGCCTGCAACGATCGCCAGACTCTCCGAAATGGAGATCAGGATGACGGCGACGACGACGACCGCGATCGCGACAAGTACGGAGAACAGGTAGAACATCCAGTACTCCTTGCGCCGCGCGCGGCCCTCGAAATCGGCGTAGTGGTTTTTGACGATGTCGACGAAGTATTCCTGGAAGGCGTCCATAGGGGCGAGGTGGGTGGAGAGGCTCCAAAGAACGGAGCCCTAACCCCTTGTGCAACTGGAGAGCCTTTGCCGCGCCCGTCCGTCGCGGGGAGCCGCCGGCCCGCCCGCCGGTACCTTCCGGCTCCGCCCCGCCCCCGCCCTCTGGGTCCGCCCGCATGACGCCGCAGCCGCTCCCCGCCGACCCCGAGGTCACCGACGCCCTCGCCCGCGAGCACGGGCTGACCGACGACGAGTACGCGCGCGTCCAGGAGGTCCTGGGCCGCGTGCCGACCTACACCGAACTCGGCGTGTACTCGGTCATGTGGTCCGAGCACTGCTCGTACAAGAACTCGATCGCGCTCCTCAAGACGCTCCCCCGCGACGGCGAGCGGCTCCTGGCCGCGGCCGGCGACGAGAACGCCGGGCTCGTCGACATCGGGGGCGGGCTCGCGTGCGCGTTCAAGATCGAGAGCCACAACCACCCGAGCGCCGTCGAGCCGTACCAGGGCGCGGCGACGGGCGTGGGCGGCATCCAGCGCGACATCTTTACGATGGGCGCCCGGCCCATCGCCAGCCTCAACTCGCTCCGGTTCGGGTCGCTCGACAGCCCGCGCGTGCGGTTCCTGTTCGACGGCGTCGTCCGCGGCATCGGCGGCTACGGCAACTCGTTCGGCGTGCCGACGGTGGGCGGGGAGGTCGTGTTCGACGCCTCTTACGAGGGCAACCCGCTCGTGAACGCCATGTCGGTCGGCGTGGTCAAGGCCGGCGAGACCGTGAGCGCGACGGCCGAGGGCGTGGGCAACCCGGTCTACATCGTGGGCTCGGCGACCGGCCGCGACGGCATCCACGGGGCCACGTTCGCGTCCGAGGAGATTTCGGAGGACTCCGACGCGAAGCGGCCCAACGTCCAGGTGGGCGACCCGTTCACCGAAAAGCTGCTGCTCGAAGCCAGCCTGGAGGCCATCGCGACGGGCGCCGTCGTAGGGATGCAGGACATGGGCGCGGCCGGCATCACGTGCTCGTCGTCGGAGATGAGCGAGAAGGGCGGGGTGGGGATGGACCTCCAGCTCGACCGGACGCCCCAGCGCGAGGCCGGCATGACGCCGTACGAGCTGCTGCTGTCCGAGAGCCAGGAGCGGATGCTGGTCGTGGTCGAGCGGGGCCGCGAGGCCGAGATCGAGGCCGTCTTCGACAAGTGGGACCTCCACGCCGTCCAGATCGGCGAGGTCACGGACACGGAGCGCGTCCGCGTCTTTTGGCACGGCGACTTGGTCGTCGACGTGCCGGCCGAGTCGCTGGTGCTGGGTGGCGGCGCGCCGGTCTACCATCGCGAGACGCAGCGGCCGGGCTATCTCGACGCCACGCGTGCGTGGGACGCCACGGACCTGGCCGACCTCCTGCCCACGTCGGCGGAGACCGGCGCTGGGACGGCCGGCGGCGCCCTCGTCGCGCTCATGGGCGCGCCCAACGTGGCCTCCAAGCGGTGGGTGTTCCAGCAGTACGACCACGAGGTGCGGACGAACACCGTCGCCGGCCCCGGCCCCACCGACGCCGCCGTCGTCCGCCTCAAAGGCACCACCCCGCCCGCCGCAGACGGCCCGGGCGGGGCGGGCAGCCCGGGCGGGGCGGAGCGCGGGCTGGCCATGACGACCGACTGCAACGGCCGCTACGTCTACCTCAACCCGCGGCGCGGCGCCCGGATCGCCGTCGCCGAGGCGGCGCGGAACGTGGTCTGCGCCGGCGGCGAGCCGCTCGCCGTCACGAACTGCCTCAACTTCGGTAACCCGTACAAGCCCGAGGTCTACTGGCAGTTTACCGAGGCCGTCGGCGGGCTGGGCGACGCGTGCCGCGCGCTGGGAACGCCCGTCACCGGCGGCAACGTCAGCTTCTACAACGAGAGCCCGGACGAGCGCGGCGGCACGCGCGCCGTCTTCCCCACGCCCACGATCGGGATGGTGGGGCTCGTCGACGACGTGGCCGCGCACACGACGACGGCCGCGTGGGCGGCGCCCGGCGACCGGCTCCTCCTGGTCTCGCCCGCCGCGTGGTGGCACACGGGCGGGGTGGAGGCGAGCGAGTACCTCGCCCACGTCCACGGGACCACGGCCGGCGACGCGCCGCACCTGGACCTGGACGAAGAGAAGGCGGTCCAGGCGGCGGTGCTGGCCGCGATCCGCGCCGGCCTCGTGCGGAGCGCCCACGACGTCGCCGACGGCGGCCTCGCCGTGTCGCTCGCCGAGAGCGCCGTGTTTTCCGGCCTGGGCGCCGAGGTGGCCCTCCCCGCCCTCGACGCGCGCCTCGACGCCGTCCTGTTCGGCGAGGCCCAGAGCCGCGTCGTCCTCTCGGTCGCGCCCGACGACGCCCAATCCGTGCGCGCGCTCTGCGCCGAGCACGGCGCCCAGGCGACGCCGATCGGGACGGTCACGGACGGCCCGCTCCAGGTCACCGTCGGTGCCGAGCCCGCCCTCTCGGTGCCGGTCGCCGACCTCGCGCGGCCCTACGAGACGGCGATCCCCGACGCGATGGCCGCCCCGGAAGCCAGGGGCGGCCCGGCGGTCTAGCCGCCCCGCCCGCGCCGCTGGGGCGGGGTGGCTCCCGGGCGGGGCGGCCGCTACGCCGCGCGCAGGACCGGGGCCGGAGCGTGCTCGTTAGCCGCCCCGCCCCGCCCGGCGGCAGGCGTTTCCGCGAGTGGGGCGGTGGGCGGGGCGGCGGCGCCGCGGGGGAGCGTGACGGTAAAGGTGGTCCCCACGCCGGGCGCGCTCTCGGTCGCGATCGTGCCGCCCATCAGGTCGACGAGCCGCTGGGTGATGGCGAGGCCCAGCCCGGACCCCTCGTGGCTCCGCGCGTCGCCCTCGGACTGCTGGCGGAACTCGTCGAACAGGCTGGGCAGGAAGTCCTTTGAGATGCCGATGCCCGTGTCGGCCACGCGGAGGACGACGGCGGCATCGTCGGGGCAGACGCCGACCTCGACCGTCACCCCGCCCCGCTCGGTAAACTTGACTGCGTTCCCGACGAGGTTGGTCAGGATGCGGTCGAGGGCGCCGGCGTCGAGCGTGGCCGGGACCGGGCCGTCCGGGGCCACGACGTCGAGGCGGAGGCCGCGGGCCTCGGCCGCCGGGCGGAGCAGCGTCGCGCTCCCCTCGACGTGGCCGACGACGTCGAGCGGGACCGGCCGGAGCGCCTCGGTGTGGGCGTCGAGCCGGGCCAGGTCCAGGACCGAGTTGAGCGTGGCCAGCAGCCGCCGGCCGCCGGTCTCGATGGCCTCGACGAGCCCGCGGGCGTCGCGGTCCACCTCGTCCATGAGGAGGTCGGCGAACCCGATGACGGCCGTCAGCGGCGTGCGGATCTCGTGGCTCATGTTGGCCAGGAAGGCGCTCTTCACGCGGGCCGTCTCCTCGGCCGCCTCTCGGGCCTCGACCAAGCCGCGCTCGTAGTCCCGCCGCGCCCCGACGTCGCGGCCGAGCGAGAGCACGCGCTGGGTGCCGCCGACATCGATCACCTGAGACTCGAACTCGAGCAGCCGCTCGGACCCGTCGGGCAGGACCACGCGGAGGTCGGTCCGGGCGTTGCCGACGGCCTGGAGGCGGCGCATGTGGTCGCGCGCGAGCGGCCGGTCCGCCTCGGCCACGGAGCCGATCAGGGGCGGGGCGGCCTCGCCCTCGGCGACGCCCATGATCGCGCGGGCGGCCCGGTTGAGCTCGGCGTCTTCGCCGTCGAGGCCGTGGACAAACACGGCGTCCGAGGCCCGGTCGACGAGCGTGTGGTAGCGAGCCTCCGACGCCCGGAGCGCCTCGACGCGGCGGCGGACCTGGGCGCGGAGGGCGACCGACGCCCCGAACGCGAGCAGGAACAGGACGCCGGCGCCTAGCGCCCCCCAGCGGTACGCCGAGGCCGAGATGCCGGCCCGCTCGACGTCGGCCGGGCTGCGTGGGTAGATCTGGTACGACTCGTCGTAAGGGGCTAAGCGGTCGTACTGGCCCGCCACGCCGACCGCGCGGACCCGGTCGCCGGCGCCCAAGCCCTCGAACGACACGGGCCTCGGCTGCCCCTCGAACGCGAACACGACCACGAGCGAGAGGTCGTCGAGCGAGACGAGGAGCGCGCGGCCGGCGCCCACGTCGTTCTGCCCCACGACCGTCCCCTCGACCTCGACGAGCCGGCCTTCCAGCCCTTCGGCGTCGGCCGCGTCGTAGGGCAGCGGCGCGGGCGCACGGGACCGCCCCGCCCCCCGCTCGAGCGCGCGGGGCTCGATCATGGCGACGCCGTTGCGGAACCCGAGCGTCCCCGTGACCACGACGGGCTCGCCGGCGCGGACGCGGCGCCCGTCGGCGAGCACGCCGCCGCCGACGGCGACGCCGCCCCGCCCGTCCTGCACGTAGAGGTCGGCCGGCGACGACCCGAACGCGCCCTGGTCCGCCGAGGCCCACCCCGCCACGGTCACCGTCTGCCCCACGCGGTCGGGCACGCGGTCGCCGTCGGCGTCGTGGAGGACGTCGGCGATGGGCTCGGGCCGCTGCGCCGCGGCGGGCGGGGCGGCGGCGACGAGCGCGAGGGCCAGCCAGGTGCGCGTGCGCATGTCTTTAGGAGAGGGCGGGGTCGTTCTCGGCCCGTTCGACGGTCGGGGGGCGGGGCGGGGCGCTGTCGCTGTCGGGGGCCGCCGCCCCGCCCGCGTCGGAAAACGGAGCGGCGGGCGCGGCCGAGGGAGCCGGGGGCGGGGCGGCCGGATCGGGGGCGCGCTCGGGGAGGACCACCTCGAACAGGGTCCCCTCGTCCTTCCGGCTCCACACGCGGATCTCCCCGCCCATGACGTCGACGAGCCGCTTGGTGATGGCCAGGCCCAGCCCGGTCCCCTCGTGGCTCCGCGTGTGGCCGTCGGACTCCTGCTTGAACGCCTCGTAGAGGTCGGGGAGGAACGCGTCGGAGATGCCGACGCCCGTGTCGCGCACGCGGACGACGACGTAGCCCTCGGCGGCGTGGAGCGAGACGCGGACCTCGCCGTGGTCGGTGAACTTGACCGCGTTCCCGACGAGGTTCGTCACGATCCGTTCGAGGGCCGTCCGCGAGTGGTGGGCGGGGAGGGCGCGGACGTCGGACTGGACGTGGAGCCCGAGCCCCTTCCGCTGGGCGAGCGGGGCGAGGAGCCGGACGGCCCCCTCGACCACGGGCACCACGTCGACGGCCTCGGGCGCGACCGGCGCGCGCTCGGCGTCGAGCCGCGCGAGGTCGAGCACGTCGTTGAGCGTGTTGAGCAGGCGCTCACCCCCGGCGTGGACCGTGTCGGCGTACTCCCAGAGGTCCTCGGGGACCTCGTCGCGCAGGATGTCGGCGAACCCGATGATGGCCGTCAGCGGCGTGCGGATCTCGTGGCTCATGTTGGCCAGGATCGACGCCCGGAGCTGGGCCGTCTTCTCGGCCTGCTCGCGGGCCTCCTCGGCGGCCTGGATCGCCCGGAGCAGCCCGTGCTCGTAGGCCCGGCGCTCCTCGACGTCGCGGGCCACGGACACGAACGCCGAACCGTCGCGGAGCCGGCGCGTGGCGATCTCGAACGGGACGGCCGCCCCGCCCGGCCCGCGGAGTTCGAGCACGCCCGAGACCGACCCGTTCTTGTCGGCGTCGGCGAGGTGGAACCGGGCCTCCTGCTCGTCGAGGGCGAGGTCGGCGAGCCGGACCTCCCGGCCGTCGGTGCGCGCGCCGTCGGCCGCGAGCCCGAACGCACGCTGGGCGGCCTGGTTGGCCGCCGTGACCTCGCCGCCCCGCCCCGTGTCGAGGACCAGGACGGGGTCGGCCGCGGCCTCGAACAGGTGGCCGTAGCGGGCCTCAGACGCCCGCAGCGCCGCCGTCCGCCGGCGGACCTGGGTGCGCAGGGCGACGGCCCACAAGAGGGCCACGACGAGCAGGCCGCCGACGGCGACGGCCCCCCACGTGTACTCGGCCGGCGAGAGCCCCCGCCGCTGGACGTCCGACGCCGCGAGCGGGTAGACCCGGTAGGCGCCGCGGCCGTCCGCCGCCGGCCCGTCCTGGACGAGAACGCCGCGGACGCGGACGTAGTCGCCGGCGTCGACGCCGGCGAACCCAGCCAGCTCCGTCCGGTGGTCGGGGACGACGGCCGAGACGAGGTCGACGCCGGACAGCACCACGAGCCGGTGGGCGCCGTCCGCCTGGTCGATCTGGACCGCCCGGCCCTCCAACTCGACCACCTCGCCCTCGCGGGCCTCGAAGTCCAGCCGCCGCCCGCCCCGGGCCAGCTCCCGCACGGGGACCGGGCGGGGCGGGGCGGCCGCCCGCGCCGGCGGGCCGACGGTCTCGACGCGGGCGTCGGCCAGCTCGGTCGTCCCGTGCCGGACCTGGAGCCGGCCGACGGCGCGGACGCTGTCGCCCGTGGCGACGGGCGCGCTGCCGGGCGCGAGCGCGAGGCGGAGGCCGCCCGTCGCGTCCTGCACGAACACCTCGTCCGGCGCGACGAGCCCCGAGCCCGCCGTGACCCGCCCCGCCACGGCGACGGTCGCGCCCGCCCGCTCGCCCTCGGCGCCCGCGCGGACGGCGCGAACGGACTCGACCGCCGGCGCCCCCGCCCCGCCCGCCTGTGCCCACGCCGAGAGCGGCGCCGCGCTCGCGAGGAGGAGCGCGACGGTCCATAAGGGGCGTCGGGGGCGCGTAGGCACAGGGGGCGGGGTGGGACGCCCCCGGTATCGTCGGGCCGGTGTCGGACCTAAGGCGCGGCGGGCCGCCGCGGTAAGAGCGGCGGGCGGGGCGGCGTCTGGAGAGCGTGCGCCGCCGGCCGGAAGAACCCGAACCCGCCCCGCCCGTACTATTCCGACCCCTTACCATCTCCACGTTTCCATGTCCGCCTACGTCACCGGCACCGACGACAACTTCGAGTCCGAAGTCCTCCACAGCGACCAGCCCGTCCTCGTCGACTTCTGGGCCACGTGGTGCGGCCCGTGCCGCACGATCGCCCCGACGATCGAAGAGATCGCCGCCGACTACGACGGGAAGGCCAAGGTGGTCAAGCTCGACGTCGACAGCAACCCGCAGACGGCGATGAAGTACGGGATCCGCTCGATCCCCTCGCTCCTGTTCTTCAAGGGCGGCAAGCCCGTCGACCAGATGGTCGGCGTGGTCCCGAAGAAGGTGCTCGCCGAGAAGCTCGACGCCCTCGCCGGCCAAGCGGCCTAGCCCGCCCCGCCCGCGCCGGGGGCGCCTCCTCACGCGGGGGGGCGCCCCCGACTTGTATCCGCTCGCACTCCGAAACCGATGCCCACGCCCCCCACCCCGCTCCCCGACGGCCTCGACTGGGGCGCCGCCGAGCGCCGACCGATCGTCATCGTCGGCACCGGCCCCGCCGGGTTCACGGCCGCCCTCTACGCCGCCCGCGCCGGGCTCGCGCCGCTCGTCGTCCAGGGGTCCGAGCCCGGCGGCCAGCTCACGACCACGACCGACGTCGAGAACTTCCCCGGCTACCCCGACGGCGTGATGGGGCCGGACATGATGGCCGACCTCGAAAAGCAGGCCGTCCGGTTCGGCGCCGAGCTCCGGTGGGGGACCGTCACGCACGTCGACTTCTCGGGCAGCCCGCACCGGCTCGTCGTCGACGAGACGACGCCCATCCTGGCCGACGCCGTCGTGGTCTCGACCGGGGCGAGCGCGAAGTACCTCGGGCTGGAGAACGAGCGCCGCCTGCTCGGGCGGGGCGTCTCGGCGTGCGCGACGTGCGACGGCGCGTTCTTCCGCGGCGAGGAGATCGCGATCGTCGGCGGCGGCGACACGGCGATGGAGGAGGCCCTCTTCCTCACGCGCTTCGCGTCGACGGTCCACCTGATCCACCGGCGCGACAGCTTCCGCGCGAGCCAGATCATGCAGGACCGGGTGCTGAACCACGACAGCGTCCGCGTCCACTGGAACACGGTCGTCACCGAGGTCCGCGGCGACGACGCCGTGATCGGCCTGACCCTCGAAGACACCGAGACGGGCGAGGCCCGCGAGCTCCCCGTGACCGGGTTCTTCGTCGCCATCGGCCACAAGCCGAACACGGAGATCTTCGCCGGCTGGCTCGACCAGGACGAGGCCGGCTACATCCAGACGCTCCCCGACAGCACGTACACGAACGTCGACGGCGTCTTCGCCTGCGGCGACGCCCAGGACCACGTCTACCGCCAGGCCGTGACGGCGGCCGGGACCGGCTGCATGGCGGCCATCGACGCCGAGCGCTGGCTGGCCGAGCACGACGTCATCGAGGAGACGCGGACGGAGACCGAGTACCACGTGGCGCCGGCCGAGGACTCGGACGACGGCGTCCCGGTCCAGGACAAGCTGGCCGAGGCCCGGTCGTAAGACGCCGGGGGCGGGGTGGGCATGGGCGGACTCCCGCCCGGCGTCCCGCGAGCCGGACCGCCCCGCCCGCTCAGACGCGGCCGCCGTCGCCTGGGCGGGGCGGCTTGGGCGGGGCGGGGGCATCAGGACGTTCCTCGTTGACCGGGCGCCGCCCCGCCCCTACGTTCGGCCCATGTTCTCCGTCGACCACGTCCTCGTCTCCGACGCGCTCCTCGACGCGCCGTTTGCGTGCCACCTCGGCTCGTGCTTCGGCGCGTGCTGCGTCCACGGCGACCGCGGGGCGCCCGTCGAGCCCGACGAGCGGGCCGCGCTCGAAGCCGCGCTCCCGGCCGTCGAAGCGAAGCTCCGGCCCGAGGCGCTCCGCGAGATCGCCCGGAACGGGGTCTGGGAGGGCGACGAGCGCGAGGGCTACGGGACCACCACCGTCGGCGGCCGCGAGTGCGTGTTCGTGACCTACGACGGCGGCGGCGCCCGCCCCATCGCCAAGTGCTCGCTCCAGGAGGCCTTCTGGGCGGGGCGGACCGACTTCGAGAAGCCGGTCTCGTGCCACCTCTACCCCCTCCGCGTCGAGTCCTACGGCGAGGGCGCCGACGCCGTGGACGTGCTGAACTACGAGCGGATCGACCTGTGCCGCCCCGCCGTCCCCCACGGCGAGCGGACGGGCGTCCAGCTCGCCGACTTTCTCGAACGCCCGCTCACGCGGAAGTACGGGGAGGCGTGGTTCGGGCGCTTCCGCGAGGCGCTCCGCCAGCGCCGGCTCGACGTCGGCATTGGCCCGCAGGAGGCCGCCCCGCCCGCCCCCGTAGATTCGGAGGTGGCGCCTTAACCTGGGCGGGCCGGCGTGCGATATTGGGCTCTGATACGTCCCAAACACGATGCTCAACCTCCAACAGAAGCAAGGACTCCAGCAGAAGCTCTCGCCGCAGCAGATCCAGTACATCAAGCTGCTGCAGCTGCCCACGCTCGCACTCGAGCAGCGGATCAAGGCCGAGCTCGAGTCGAACCCGCTCCTCGAAGAGGGTGAAGAGGAGGACGAGCTCCAGCTCGACAACACGGCCGACGAGCCGACCGACAGCGACGACGAGCTCCCGTCCGAGCAGACCGAGTCGTCGTCGGACGACGAGTTCGACTGGGACGAGTTCTTGAACGCCCCCGACGACCTCTACGGCTACAAGGCCCAGGTCGACCACTCGGCCGAGGAGGACGACCGCGAGATGCCCATGCCGGCGACCTCGTCGATCGCCGAGTCGCTCCGCGACCAGGTCGGGCTCCTCGACTTCGACGAGACCGAGGAGCTCATCGCCGATCAGATCATCGGGTCCATCGATGAGGACGGCTACCTCCGGCGCCCGGTCGAGTCGATCCTCGACGACGTCATGTTCAACTACGGCCTCGTCATCACCGAGGACGACGTCGAGCGCGTGCTCTCGCGTGTCCAGCGGCTCGACCCCGTCGGCATCGCCGCGCGCGACCTGAGGGAGTGCCTCCTCGTCCAGCTCGACGTCATGGGCGACGAGGTCGACGGCCGCGAAAACGCGGTCGACCTGCTCCGGGACTGCTACAAGCAGTTCACGATGAAGCACTTCGACGCCATCCAGCGCAAGCTGGGCATCGACGAGTACGACCTGAAGGAGGCCTACGACCTCGTCCGCAGCCTCGACCCTAAGCCGGGCGAGGGCGACTTCGCCGTCCAGACCAACTACATCACGCCCGACTTCACGGTCGAGCGCGACGCCGACGACTTCCGCATCCTGCTCAACGGCCGCAACGCCCCCGAGCTCCGCGTCAACCGGCACTACCGGAACATGTGGAACACGCTCTCGGCGCAGACCACGAAGGGCGACGGCAACGCGAAGGAGACGAAGGACTTCCTGAAGACGCGGATGGAGAGCGCCCGGTGGTTTATCTCGTCCATCCAGCAGCGGCGGAACACGATGCTCCGCGTGATGGAGGCCATCGTGCAGATCCAGCACGACTTTTTCGAGCACGGCGAGGGCCACCTGAAGCCGATGATCCTGAAGGACATCGCGGAGATCATCAAGATGGACATTTCGACCGTCTCCCGCGTGGTCAACGGGAAGTACGTGCAGACGGAGTACGGCGTCTACGAGCTCAAGCACTTTTTCTCCGAAGGGATCACGGGCGACGACGGTGAGGAGGTCTCGAACAAGGAGGTCAAGGCCATCCTGGAGCGGATCGTCGGCGAGGAGGACAAGGCGAAGCCGCTCAGCGACCAGAAGCTGGCCGACCTCCTCAAGGATGAGGGCTACCCCATCGCCCGGCGGACGGTGACCAAGTACCGCGAGCAGCTCGGGGTCCCGGTGGCACGGCTCCGCCGCCAGATCGTGCTGGCGTAGGGCCGTTGACGTGGGGGGGCGGGGCGGTCTACGTCCCCACCCCGCCCGTCGTCGTCGGCTGAGCGGGCGGGGCGGTCAGGGCTCCAGCTTGCTCACGGCCGTCTCGTGCGCCACCCCGCTCGACGTGCGGCACGACGCCACCCCGCCCAGGTCGGCGCCGTCGAGGAAGGCCGCGGTCACGTCCGCGGTGCAGCGCGCGAGCAGACCCAAGGGGCGGGGTGGGAGCGCGAAGGGTAACGCCGCCGTTCCGTCCTGACACCCGACGAGCGGGGCGGAGGGCCGTTCAGGCAAGCGCGAGGGGCGCGCGGCGAACGTGGCACGGCTCTTGGTGAAAGGGCCATCAACGCTCACACCCCGCCCCGCATGACCACCGCTACCGCCCCCCGCCGCTCCGCCCACGCCGCCCTGCTCGCCGGCTACATCGTCGGGGCCGTCACCGACGAGGCCATGTCGCAGTTCGACACGCTCTTCGAGGACACCGCCGCGACGGCCGACGAGCGCCACGCGTTCGCTCTCTTCTTCCTCGACGCCGTGCAGACCGGTGACATCGAGAACGCGGTTCCGACGACGGCCGCCGAGGCCGCCGGCATCCTCGTGGCCGCCCGCGCGTAGATCGGGCGAGCCGCCCCGCCCACCCGCCGAGCCTGCCCGTGTCGACGTGCCCTGACCACCTCCCGTCGACGCCGGACGGACGCTACTTCGTCCACGGCGGGCGCCTCTGGCGGTGCACGAACCCCGACCTCGCCGCCGGCGACAAGGACCGCCTGGTCAAAGAGCTGATGAGCGCCCGCCGCGCTGTCGGACAGGCCAAGCGCAGCGCCGACGAGGACGCCGAGCGGGCCGCCCGCGCCCGCGTCCACGAGGCCAAGGTCGCGCTCGGCGAGCGGGGGCCGACGTGGTGGGACGGACCCGACCACAACCGTAAGAAGCCCGAGAACACGCCCTACGCCGATTGGTGGGCGGCCCTCGACGACGACGCGCGGCGGGCCGGCCAGTGACCACCCCGCCCCCTGGCGCTTCTGCGGGCGGGGCGGACGGAAAAAGACCACTCGGCATTCGGTGCCAAGCGGTCCCTGCGCCCGAGCGACCGGAGGGGAGGGCACGGCGCGGTACCGTTTCTGACGATCTTCCAGCCGTCCGTCCCCCCCGGCCATGCTGAAGTCTGTCCTGGCGAGCCCTGCCCTGCTCGCGCTCGCCGCCGCGCTCGCCCTCTCCGGGTGCGCGGGCACCTCGGCCAGCGGCCCCAACGGATGGGCCGCCGGTCCCACCGCTCGGCCCGAAGGCCGCCCCGACCGCCGACCGCCGGCTCGTCGCCCGTCCGCCCGCCCCGCCCCGCGCTCAGCGGCCGTCCCCTCGGGGCTCGTGATCCCCGTCGTGGGCGTCCGCGCCGGCGACCTCCGCGACTCGTTCGCGGCCGGCCGGTCGGGGGGGCGGACTCACAACGCGATCGACATCGCGGCCCCGACGGGCACGCTCATCGTCGCGCCGACGGACGGCGTCGTCAGCCGGAAGCATTGGAACCGGCTGGGCGGGCGCACGCTCTACCTCCGGTCGGCCGACGGCCGGTTCGACTTCTACCTCGCCCACCTCGACGCCTACGCGGACGGGGTCGAGGTGGGCACGCGCGTGGCGCGCGGGGAGCCGCTCGGGACGGTCGGGTCGACGGGGAACGCGCGGGGGCCGCACCTCCACCTCCAGGTCCTCGACCGGAGCGGGGCGGGGCGGGGGACGCCGCTCAACCCGTATGACCTCCTCCGCGGGGCGGACGTGGCCGCCGGGCGGTAAGGGGCGGCGGGCCACCCCGCCCGTCTAGTCGCTGCCGCCCAGGTCGATGTCGACTCGGTAGGTGACGCCTCGGTTTACGACGACGTCGCGTTCCTGGGACCCCAGCGTGGGGTGGCTCACGCGGATCCGGTGGGTGCCGGTCGGGAGCTCCGTCCGGTACACGACGTCGGACTCGCGCTGGCGGAGCTGGCCGTCGATCTCGATCCGCCCCCACGGGCGGACGAGGATCTCGACGGTGCCCACGCCGGGGTCGGGGCGGGGCGGGGCGGGCGTCGGGCGGGCCTGGGGCGGGGCGGGGCCGGACGTCGGAGAGCTCGTGGAGCGGAGCTCGAGCGCGGTCTCGTAGCGGGTGCCCGGGCGGAGCGTGACGCGCCGCGTGGCCGGCTCGTACCCCGGCTGCTGGACGGCGAGCGCGTACTCGCCCGGGGTGAGGCCGTCCACCGTGACCGGCGTTTGGCCCACGCGGCGGCCGTCGAGGAGCACGGCGGCGCCGGCCGGCGTGCTCGTCACGCGGATCGACCCGCGTTCGGCCTCGGCCGCCGTGGGCCGGCCGGCCGGCTCGTCGCGGCGCCCTGCGGCGAAGACCGCCACGCGTCCGTACTCGACCTGCACCGTGGTGTCGAGCAGCGCGCGCGCGCCGCGCGCGACGAGCACCCGCTTCGGGCCGGGCTCAGAGAGCGAGAGGCGCAGGGGCGTCGTCCCGACGGAGTCGCCGTTGACGAAGACGGAGGCGCCCTCGACGGCGGAGTCCACTTCCAGGACCGCCTCGCCCGCCCCGCCCTCGTTCAGCCCACTTTCGGCCCCGTCCTCGCCGTCCACCCCGCCCCCGTTGGAGACGCTCGGCGGGGCCGCCTCATAGCCCACGTCCGCCGCCGGCGTCCGCGAGGTGTACCAGTCGGCGACGAGCAGCCCGACGCCCAGGACCACGACGACGGCCATCGCCGCGACCATGCGGAACACGACCGTCCGCGCGTTCCCCCTCGCCACGTCCGCCGGCTCGGGCGTCCACGTCTCCGGCTCGGGCGTCCAGGGGCGGGGCGGGGGCGAAGGCGTCGGGGGCATGGCCGGTCAGACCGAAACGGGGGCCGCGGGCGCGGGGGAACCCGTCGAACGGACCGGCGGCTCCCGTGCGTGCCCTCGCGGGCGGGGCGGTTATGTTGAACCAAAGTAGACCCCACGCTCCAATGCCCGTCGCCACGTCCGCCCGCTGGTTTGTCCTGCTGATTCTCGCCGTCGGGGGCGGGGCGGCGGCGGCGCAGTCGGACCCGTGCCCCGAGGCCCTCGCGGACGCTGAGCGCCGGTACCAGGAGCAGGACTACGCGGCGGTCGAGCCGGCCGTGTCGGCGTGCATCTATAGCGACGACGCCGAACCCGACGAGGTCCAGGAGGGGTACCGCCTGCTCGCCCTCTCGCTGCTCCGCCAGGGTCAGCTCCCCGAGGCTCGGCTCACGGTCGTGAACCTGCTGGGCGTGAACTACGACTACGAGCCCGACGTCGTCTACGACCCCCCGTCCTACGTCTCGCTCGTCACGGCGGTCAAGGAGCAGCTCCGCGTCGAGGCCGGGCGGGGCGGGGCGGTCGTCGACCTCAACGCGGCGCCGGAGGACGAGATCGCCCCGCTCGCGGGCGTCGGGCCGGCCCTCGCCCGTCGCATCGTGTCCTTCCGTGATGCGATGGGGCCGTTCGACGACCTCGCCGCGCTCGTGGTCGTCGAGGGCGTCACGCCGCGGCTCGTGGAGCGGCTCGCACGCGTGGCCGTCGTCCGCCCCGTCGACGTGGGGCGCTGAGCGGGGCGGTCTGGGCCGACAGTGGGGACGACGTCCGGCGGCCCGGGTCGCCGCGCAGACGAAAGCCCTGGCGCGGGGCGATATTGAAGGCCCCGCCGCCGCCCCGTGGAGACCACCGCCCCGCCCTCCAGCCTTCCCGCGCCGCCCGACGGCGGCACGGGCGAACCCGGCGCCCGCCACGTCCCGGCCGTCGTCGTCGGGTGGATCCAGGCCGGCCCGCTCGACGAGCAGCAGCGGACGGCGCTGAAGGTGGCCCGGCGCCGCGTGCGGCAGGTGCTCGCGCGCGAGTTGCCGGGGTTCGCGTGGGCGCTCCCGCTCGTCCGCCGGCGCGACCTGGCCCCGGCCGGGGTCCGCGTCGAGCCCGTCGACCTCCTCGACGCCGGGGCCGCCGAGCGGGCCGTGGCGGGGTGGGACTTTGCCCTCGTCGTTACGGCCGCCGACCTCCACGCGCGGCACCGCTCGTTCGCGCTCGCCACGCCGTCGCAGGCGCTGGCCTCGGCCGTGCTGTCGCTGGCCCGGCTCGACCCCAGCCTCCGCGACAGCCGCCGGACGCCGGCCGAGCGCGCCGAGACGGCCGGCCGGCGCCTCGCGGCCCTCGCGCTCCACGCGCTCGGCCACCTCAACGGGCTCGGCCACGAGGACGACGCGGGGGCCTGGATGCACGCGCCGAAGACGGCGGCCGACCTCGACCGCCCCGCCCACTACACGGCGTCCAACCGCGAGGAGCTCGAGGACGAGCTCGCCGACGTGGCCGACCCGCGGATGGAGGAGCGCGCCCGGTTCCGGCGGCTCTCCGGCGCCGCGTTCACGCTCCGCGCGCTCCGCCACGGGTGGGCCGACGTGGCTGACACGGTCCTCCAGATCCGTCCGTGGCTGTTCCCGTTCCAGCTCTCGAAGCTGACGACGGCTGCCTTCTCGACGCTCGTCGTCCTCGTCATCACGGCCGAGGCGTGGGACCTGGGCACGCGCCAGCCGCCGACCCGCGTCGCCGCGCTCTCCGTCTTCGCCCTCGTGACCACGAGCGTCTATCTCGTCCGCAAGCAGCGGCTGCTCGCGCGGCGCCACGGGCGGGGGCGGACCGAGCAGCAGGTGGTCACGTCGGCCTCGATCGTCATCGCGCTCGGCCTGGGCATGGCCACGACCTACGCGCTCCTGTTCGCGGCGACGACGGCGCTGGCCGCCGCCTTCTTCGACGGCCAGATCCTGGCGGAGTGGGCGGCCGCGCTGGGCGAGCCGGTCGGGGTCCGCCACGTGCTCGTGTTCGCCGGCTTCGTCGCCGCGCTCGGGATCGGCGTCGGCGCGCTCGGCGCCAGCTTCGAGGAGCAGACCTACTTCCGCTACGTGGCCTACGTCGACGAGGAAACGTAGAGCGGAGAGAGCAGGTAGAGCGGAGAGAGCAGGTAGAGCGGAGAGAGCAGGTAGAGCGGGCAGAATGGCTTGACTCAGGCCGACGGCGCCCGACCTTCCTGCTCTACCCTGCTCTACCCTGCTCTACCCTGCTCTACCCTGCTCTACCCTGCTCTACCCTGCTCTACCCTGCTCGCCCCGCTCCAGCACGTCGAGGCGGTAGTCCGCCGTCCGCCCCGCCCGGAGGGGCCGCCACGCAGGGTCGGCGAGGAAGGCGTCGTGGACGTCGTCGCCCGAGAGCGGGTAGTCCGTCTCGCCCGTCCAGTGGACGAGGACGAGGTGGCCGCCCCGCCCCACGGACGCGGCGCACCGCGCGCGGAGGCGGTCGAGGTCGGGCGGGGCGAGGTAGTAGCCCACCTCGCTCACGAGGACGAGGTCGAACGGCCGGTCGACCTCCGCCGAGCGCTCGTCCGGCCACTCGCCGGGGACCGCCATCCGCCGGATCTCTACGCCGCCCCGCCCGGCGCACCGGCGGCGCGCCTGCGCGAGCGCCGCCTCGGCCACGTCGACGGCCAGGACGCGGTCGCAGCGGTCGGCGAGACGCTCGGTCAGGACCCCGTTCGCGCACCCGACCTCGAAGGCGGACGCGTACCGGGCGCGCGGGAGCGCGTCGAGCGTGGCCTCGTACTTGGCGGCCTCGTACGGGCTCGTCTCGAACGCCCACGGGTCGGGGTCGCCCTCGTAGAGCCGCTCGAAGTAGGCCGGCGCGATCGACCCGCTCTCGGTCCGGTGCGGCGTGGTCGGGGGCGGGGTGGGCATGGCGGGTTCGGGTCGGAGGGTTCGAGGTTGGGAGGTTCAGGGTTCGGAGTCAAGGACCGACCACCCCGCCCTGAACCCTCACTCCGTTGGGTCCAGGAACAGCTCCCACGGGCGCTCGAAGTGGGCGAGCACGTCGGGGCGAAGCACGAACCCGTTCGGGTCGTCGTCGATGAGGTGCGTGGTCTGCGAGCGGTGGGCGGCGACCGCCCGGCGCTTCCGGTCGAGCACCGATGACACGTCGAGCCGCCACGCCGCGGCCTCGTGCGCGAGCGGGGCGGCGTCGGCGTCGGTCCACGCCCACACGGGGTACTCCAGCCAGCGGACCGCCGGGTCGCGGCGCGCCCGCGCGAGCGCCCACGTGGCGACGTGGTCGCAGTGCGGGTCGCGGCGCCAGGGGACGACCAGCGTGTCCGGCCGGAGGTCGGCGAGGAGCGCCTGGAGCCGGTCGGCGGCCGCCTCGAACGCCGGCGTGCCCTCGGCCGGCAGCCCGCAGTCGGGGTGGCGCAAAAACTCGACGCGCCGCTCGTGCCCCAGATGGCCCACCGCCTGCTGGGCCTCGGTCTCGCGGAGCGTGCGGAGCCGGCTCGGCGGCCACGTCGGCGAGTCGTGCGACTTCGTCCCATCGGTCACGACGACGACGTGGGCGGGGCGGCCGGCGTCGGCGAGGAGCGCGAGGAGCCCGCCGCAGCCCAGCGACTCGTCGTCGGGGTGCGGGGCCAGGACCACGACGCGGCCCAGCTCGCAGACCGCCCCGCCCGGGCGCAGCGGGTGGCGCTCGGGGTCGTCGAGGAGCGAGCCGGCCCCGCCCGCGTGGTCTTCACGGCGGCGGGGGGCGGGGCGGCGGGAGGCGCTGCGGCGGGGGGCGGGGCGGTCGGTCGTCTCAGGCATGGGAGGGCGGGGCGGAGCCGCGGGCGAGCCCGGGGCGGTCGAGGGCCGCCGCGCCGGCCGCGTCGAGCGTGGCGTCGGGGGCCGGCTGGCGGAGGTAGAGCCGGAGGTCGCGGCCGATCCGCTCGACCGGCGACGGCGGCAGGAGCCCGCGCGCGCCGACGCTCCGGTCGACGAGTTCGAGCACGTCGAGGCACGCGCGCTCGATGGCCGTCCGCGTCATCTGCGCGTAGGCCACGACGGCGCCGGGCTCGGCCTCGCCGGCGGCGTGGGCTTCCCACAGGCGGGCGGCGCCGAGGAGCCACAGCGCGCCCGTCTCGACGGCGATCGCGGCCCGCCCCGCCCGCGCGTGCTGGTGCGGATCGGCCGTGCGGCCCATCTGCCGGAGGAGACTGCCCGAGGCGTCGGCGAGCGCCTGCGCCCCGCCCAGGTGAACGGCCGCGAATCGGACCGCCCCGCCCGTAAAGTCGGGCTCGGCCGTGTAGTCGCCCGGCGCGCCGACGAGCGCGTCGGGGCCGACGGCGAGGCCCTCGAACGAGACGCGGCCGCTGACCGAGGCGCGCATGCCCTCGGCCGTCCACGAATCCGGCTCGACGCGGTCGTCTTTCCCGTCGAGGTCTACGAGCACCATCTGCCACGAGCCGTCCGGCCAGGCCCCGTTCGCGAACGCGCGCGTCACGTGGCCGGCGCCGGAGCAGAACACCTTCGCCCCGTGGAGGACCGCCCCGCCCTCGCCGTCGGGGTCGAGGCGCACGCCGTCGGCGGCCTCGGTATTCCACACGCCGAACAGGTGGCCGGCGTGGGCGTCGTCGGCCGCCCGCCCGCGCTGCCGCTCGGTCCCCCACGTCATCACCAAGTCGAGCGCGTTGACGTGGCCCTCGTAGACGCGGCCGACGGCGAGGCTGCCGCGGCCGACCTCGGCGAGCACGCGGTAGAGCGCGTGGCGCGCGCCCGGTCCGCCCAGGCCCGCCCCGCCCAACTCGGTCGGGAGCGTCGCCGTGAGCAGGCCGGCCTCGCCCAACCGGTCGAACGCCTCCTGGGGGAACGCGCGGTCGGCGTCGCGGTCGGCGGCCGTCTCGGCGATCTGGTCGGCCACGGCAGCGGCCGCCTGGACGAGCGCGTCGATGCCCTGCCCCGAACGCGGGGCGGGGTGGGGAGCCGACGGGCGGGGCGGGGCGGGGGAGGTGCTCATGCGGCCAGGGTCAGCGTGCGGGGCGGTGGGGCGGGGAGGGCGAGGCGGTTGTCCAGCGATAGTGCGCGGAGCCGTGCGGCCGCCACGCGGAGGTCGCGCAGGACGCGCTCGATGGCGTCGGCGTCCTCGTCGGGCGGCGGCTCGGGCGGATGCGTCAGCTCGGGCGGGGCGGGGCGGCTGGGGTGCTCGCGGACGAACCGGCCCAGGCACGCCAGCCGGCGCTCGGCCGCCGCCGCGCTCTCGACGCGGACGCCCGCGCCGGCCTCGGCCTGCCCGGTCCACCACCCGAGCGCGTCGGCCAGCCCGCCCGAGGCCCGCCCCACGACGCGCGCCGACGTCGCCGCTCGGAAGCGGTAGCTGTGGCGGACGCGCCCGCCCACGGCCTCGACGGCGCGGACGAGCGCGACGTCCTCGGAGGCGGGCACCGGAGGGAGCCCGCCGGCCCGCCGGTACGCCGCTGCCGTCACGGCGAGGCACGCCCCGAAGTGCTGGTGATGGCGCGGGAACGGGTCCCACGCGCAGGGCGCGTAGAGCGCGCAGACCTCCTCGAGCGCCCGCCGGTACCCGATGTCGAGCAGGAACATCCGCCGGACCGCCGGGGGCAGCGCCGCCCGCTCGGCGGGGTCCAGCGTCACGCGTCCGCCGACGAGGTCGGCCCCGGCGTCGACCTCGGCCTGGGCGCTCGCGACCCAGTCCGGCGGCACGCGCGTGTCGGCGTCCGTCGTCAGGATCAGGCCGCCCCGCCCGAGCGCGGCGAACCGCGCGCACGCCGCGTCGAGCACGAACTGCCGCGCGCGGCCGACGTGGGCCTCGGGCGGGGCGAGCTCGACCTCGACCGCGTGGAGGCGGAGCCCCGGGTGCGCCCGCCCCGCCCGCTCCAGCGCCTCGCGCGAGCCGTCGCGGCAGTTGTTGAGCAGGACGACAACCTCGAACGCCCCCGGCGCCAGCGGCCGCCCCGCCCCGTCGCGCTGCGCGGCCAGCGAGGCGACAAGCTGCGGCAGGCGTTCGGCCTCGTCCCGCGCCGGCACGCCCACGCAGGCGGCGAGGGCGGGGTGGGGCGCGGGCAGGGAGAGCGGGATAGGGCGGATGGCCGTCGCGGAACGTGTGCGTTGCCTACTCGGCGCCGCCGCCCCCGGTGCCGTCCTGACCCCGCGTTCGGGGGCGGCCTCACGCGCCCCTACGCCGCGGCCCGAAGTCCGCCGCCCCGCCCAGGCAGCGTCGGCGGGCGGGGTGGCGCTACGTGAGCGGCTCGTGCCCCCGCAGCTCGTTGTTCCGGTCCGTCGCCTCGTCCGCCGGGCGCGTGAGCGCGCTCGGGGCCGCGTCCGAGAACGACTCCCAGCCCGTCCGCCGCTCGTCGCCTTTCGGTCCGGTGGGGGCGGGGAGGAGCCGGGCCGCGAGCTTCGCCGCCCCGCCCACGAGCCCGGGCGCGACGCCGTCGAGGGCGGCGCCGAGCGTGGCCGGCAGCGTCAGCGTGAGGGCCGCGTCGCCGTGGCGGAGCGCGTCGACGACCTTGTCGGCCGCTCGGTCGCCGCTGATCGAGAGGAGCGGGTTGGCGTCGGCGGCCGCGAACCACGCGAACTCCGCCTCGTGGTCGCCCTTGGTGTGGGCGTTGGGGTGCGAGCCCGTGCGCATGAGGCCCGGCGTGATCGTCGTCACGCGGACGCCCGACGCGGCCAGCTCGGCGCGCACGGCGTCGGCGTAGCCCACGAGCGCGTGCTTGCCCACCGAGTACGGGGCGAGGTGCGGGGCGGCCACGCGCCCGGCCACCGACGACACGTACCCGATCCGGGCGCCGTCGCCCAGGTGCGGGCGGAGAGCTTCGGTCAAATAGTAGCCGCCCCAAAAGTGGACGTCCAGCGACCGCCGGTAGTCCTCCTCCGCCATGTGCGCCTCCGGGCCGACCCCGATGACGCCGGCGTCGTGGAGGAGCACGGACGGCGGCCCCAGCTCCCGCGCCACGCGGGCGACGGCGGCCTCGACCTGCTCGCGGTCGCGCACGTCGCACGGGACGGCGATCGCCGCCCCGCCCGTGAGCGCGGCGCCCAGGAGCGGACCGCCCCGCCCTCCCAGGTCGGCGAGGGCGGCGTCGAGGTCCGCCTCGGTCCGCGCGAGGAGCGCGACGCGGGCGCCCTCGGCCACGAGGCGGCGGGCGACGAGCAGGCCGAGCCCGCGGCTCCCGCCCGAGATCACGACCGTGCGGCCGGCGAACGAGAGGGCGCGGCGGCGGCGGAGCGCCCGGGCCGCGGCCCAGGCCCCCACCCCGCCCAGCGCGAGCTTGGTGTTGGCGGTCATGCCTCCACCTTCTGCGTCCGCACCTCGACCTCGTGGTCGTCGTCCCAGGACGTGTCGAGGACCACCTTGACGCAGTCGTCGTCCTTGTCGCGGAACGTCTCGTAGAGCTCGGGGGCCTTCGCCAGCGGCGCCTTGTGCGTGATGATGTACGACGGGTCGAGCTCGCCCCGCTCGACGTGCCCGAGCAGGTCGCGGATGTACTTCTGGACGTGCGTCTGGCCCATCTTGAACGTGAGCCCCTTCCCGAAGGCGGCCCCCATGTTCACGTGGTTGAGGACGCCGCCGTAGACGCCGGCGATGCTGACCGTGCCGCCCTTGCCGCAGCTCTGGATGGCCTCGATGAGCGCCGTCCCGCGGTCGGTCTGGAGCTTCAGCGCCTGCTCCGCCTTTTGCGCCACGCCCGTCAGCCCGAGGCCGTGGGCTTCGAGCCCGACGGCGTCGATGCAAGCGTTGGGGCCGCGGCCGTCGTTGACCTCCTTGAGCTTGTCGAACACGTCCTCGTCCTCGAAGTTGAGGACCGTCGAGCCCGCGAACTGCTCGGCCATGCGGAGCCGCTCGGGGATCCGGTCGATGCCGATCACCTGGGCGCCCAGCATCTTGGCCGAGATCTGCGCGAACAGGCCGACCGGCCCGCAGCCCCACACGGCGACCACGTCGCCCTGCTGGATGTCGCAGTTGACGGCGGCCTGGTAGCCGGTCGGGTAGATGTCGGTGAGGAACAGGACCTGCTCGTCGGTCAGCGACTCCGGCACCTTGAGCGGGCCGACGTCGGCGTAGGGCACGCGGACGTACTCGGCCTGGCCGCCGTCGAACCCGCCCATCATGTGGCTGTAGCCGTAGAGGCCGGCGCCGCCGTAGCCGTAGGCCGCGGCCTGCACCTCCTTGTTGGGGTTCGAGTTGTCGCACAGGCTGTACTCGTCCCGGTTGCAGTAGTGGCAGTGCCCGCACGCGATGGGGAACGGGACGACCACGCGGTCGCCCTTTTTCAGCGTCTGCACGCCGCTGCCGACTTCGACGACCTCGCCCATGAACTCGTGGCCGAGGATGTCGCCGTCCTCCATCGTCGGGATGTAGCCGTCGAACAGGTGGAGGTCGCTCCCGCAGATCGCGGTCAGCGAGACGTCGATGATGCAGTCGTGGGCGTCGAGGATCTGGGGGTCGTCGACGGTGTCGACGGAGACGTCGCCTGTGCCGTGCCAGCGGAGCGCTTTCATATCAATGGGGCGGGGTGGAGGGGCCGCGTCCACCCCGCCCCGCCCGTCGCGGTTGCGTCCTGGGGCCGCGTTCGGGCCGTCCCCGACGCCGCTGTCCGGGGACCCGCCCCGCCCGAACGCGCCCCGCCCCCGGCCGCGTGAGCAACCGGGGGCGGGGTGGAGGGCCAGGACGGGCGGGTCGGCTACATCGTCCCGAACGCCTCCTTCAGCCGGTCGACGGCCAGCGCCTGGGCGTTTACGGCCTGCTCGAGGACGGCGGCCATCCCGAAAAACTCGTGGGTCACGCCCGGGTACACCTCGCGGACCACGTCCACGCCGGCCGCCCGCATCCGGTCGGCCAGCTCGCCGCCCTCGGACTGGAGCGGGTCGATCTCGGCGTTGATGACGGTCGTCGGCGGGAAGCCGCTGTAGTCGCGGGCCGTGAGGTCCACGTACTCGTAGTCCTGCGTGCGCCAGTCGGGCGTGGCGTAGTCGAAGAACCACTCCATGAACCCGCGGCTGAGCGGGACGGCGTTCGCGTACCGCTCGTAGCTCTCGGACTCGACGTCGCCGTCGGCGATGGGGTACACCGAGACGACGGCGTCGGGGACGCGCCCGCCTCGCTCCTGCGCCATGAGCGCGACGGCGACGGACAGGTTGCCGCCGGCGCTCTCGCCGGCCGTCGCGATCCGGTCGGGGTCGCCGCCGAGCTCGGCCGCGTTCTTCGTCACCCAGTCGTAGGCCGCGTAGGAGTCCTCGTGGAACGCGGGGTAGACGACGTCCGGGGCCTGGCGGTAGGCCACCGAGACCACGATGGCCCCGGCCTTCTCGGCGAGCGCCCGCGCCGAGGGCTCGTACGTGTCGAGGTCGGCGATGACCCAGCCGCCGCCGTGGTAGTACACGACGACCGGGAGCGGGCCGGGGCCGGCGTCGAGGGGCGTGTACGTCCGCACGAGGACGCCGTCGTCGGTGCTCACGGGCAAGATCCGGTGGCCGATGTCGACCGCGGGCGAGGACGGCGGGAGGCCCGTCCGCATGAGGAGCGAGGCGACGGCCTCGGCCGGGAGCTTCCCGTTGCGGACCTGGAACGGGGTCATCTCGGTGAACGGCGGCTGCTCGTAGGCCCCGAGCCGCTCGATCACGGCCAGCATCTGCGGGTCGATCGTCGGCCCCCAGGGCGGGGCGGAGCCGGACGGCGTGATGTCCATCGGGTCCGTGGCCGCGACGGACGGGCCGACCTCGGCGTCGGCGGGCGGGGCGGGCATGTCGGCCCGGTCCATGTCGGTCCGGCCCATGTCGGAGCCCATCGACGGCGTGCCGCACCCGGCCCCGACGACGGCGAGTGCGAGGAGGAAGGGAGAGAATTTCATGCCGTGTACGGGAGGAAAAAGAAAGCGGGAGCCCATGGGCCAGGGGCGGGCAGGAGAGGGGCCTTAGACGAGGCGTTCCCGCTGCTGTGCCCCCAGGCCGCCCACGGCGGCCCATTTCAGGGGCCTCCCCGGGCTCCGACTCGGGAAATACCCGTTCCAACAACGATCGCCCCGCGCCCTACCCCGAGCGGGGCGGCGGGCGGGGCGGGCGGTCTAGCTTCGGGCCATGCGCCTGCCCCGCCCCGCCCTGTGCCTCGCCGCCGTCCTGGCCCTCGCCGCGTGCCGCGAGCGCCCCGCGTCCGGCACCTCGACCGTCGGGCCGTACGTGCCCGCGGCCGGCGAGGCCACGGTTCTCCCCGACCTCCGCGGCGGCGACCTCCTCGCGGCGCTCCGCGCCGAGTACGCGCCGGCGCGGACGCTGGGCTATGGCCCCGCCCGCGACTCCCTGTTCACGTACGAGATGGAGACGGACGGGCGGCTCGAAGCGGTCTACAGCGGGTTTTCCGTCGCCGTCCCGCCGGGCGTCGACCCGAGCGCGACGGCGGCCGACCTCGGCGTCAACACGGAGCACGTGTGGCCGCAGTCGTACGGGGCCGGCGAGGAGCCGCTGAGGAGCGACCTCCACCACCTGTTCCCGGCCCGCCAGACTGTGAACTCGTCGCGCGGCAACCTCCCGTTCGGCGAGGTCCCCGACGACCGGGCCGAGGCGTGGTACCGGCTCGACCAGAGCCAGTCCGCCACCCCGCGCGTCGCCATCGACGAGTGGAGCGAGCGGGGCGACGGCCGGTTCGAGCCGCGCGAGGACCGGGCCGGCGACGTCGCCCGCGCCGCGTTCTACGTGGCCGCGCTCTATCCGGCACAGGCGGGCGGGGCGGCTGCCTTTTTCGACGGCATGCGCGCCGACCTCCTCGCCTGGAACCGCCAGGACCCGCCCGACGACGCCGAGCGCGCGCGGAGCGCGTGGATCGCGATGCAGCAGGGGACCGAGAACCCGTTCGTCCTCGACCCGACGCTCGCCGACCGCGCCTTCGGCGGCCCAGCGCCGCCCCGCCCCGCCCGGGACGCGGGCGGGGCGGCCGACCTCGCGGTCGTCGAGGTCCACTACGACAACGAGGGCGCGGACGTGGGCGAGGGCGTCGAACTCGCCGGCCCGCCCGGGGCGCCGCTCGACGGGTGGAGCCTCACGCTCTACAACGGGAGCGACGGCCGCGTCTACCGGACGGTCCCGCTGAGCGGCGCGCTCCCGGCCTCGGGCGTCGCGTGGACGCCCGTCGAGGGCCTCCAGAACGGGAGCCCGGACGCGCTCGCGCTCGTGGCGCCGGGCGGGGCGGTCCGCCAGTTCCTGAGCTACGAGGGCACGCTCACGGCGACGGACGGCCCCGCCGCCGGGCAGACGGCGGACGACCTCGGCGTGGCCGAGACGGCCTCCACCCCGCCCGGCCGCTCGCTCCAGTTCGTCAGCGGGTCGTGGACCGAGGCGCCGGCCACGCCGGGGCGGCCCAACCGCTAGCGGGCGGGATCTGCGGGCGGGGCGGCGCCGTGTGTGGCTTCCCCCGCCGCCCCGCCCGTGCCGCTCTCCGTCCTCACGCTCGTCCGCGACCGGACGGCGTACCTCCACGGGCTGCTCGCCGCGCTCGCCGCCGCGCCCGACCCGCCTGCCGAGGTCGTCGTCGCCGTGTGCGGGGGGGACGACCCGCGGCCGGGGGCGCCCGCGACGCCGTTCCCCGTCCGGTTTCTCGACGTCGACTCGGGCGAGCGGATCGCGTACAGCCCGGCCCGGAACGCCTGCGCGCGGGCGGCGGGGTCGGAGCGGCTCCTGTTCCTCGACGCCGACTGCGTCCCCCTCCCGGGCGCGCTCGCCGCGTTCGACCGCGCGCTCGCCGCCGAGGACGCCCTCGCCATCGGCGAGGTCCTCTACCTGCCCCCGGGCGTCGACGTGGACCCGGCCGATGTCGGCGCGCTCCGGCGGGCGGGGCGGCCCCACCCCGCCCGGCCCGTGCCGCCGGCCGAGGGCTGGGAGCGCTCGGACCGCTACGGCCTAGCGTGGGGGCTTGCCGTGGCCGTGCGGAAGACGACGTTCCTCGCGCTCGGCGGCTTCGACGAGGGCTACGGCGGCTACGCAGGCGAGGACACGGACTTTGCCGAAGCCGCCCGCCGTGCCGGCGTTCCGCTCGTGGTCGTGGGCGGGGCGGCCGTCGCGCACCGGCACCATGACGTGTTCGAGCCGCCGGTCCAGCAGCTCACCGCGACGGTCGCCAACGCCCAGCGCTTCCGCGACAAGTGGGGGTGGTGGCCGATGGGCGGGTGGCTCGCCGGGTTCGCCCAGCTCGGCCTGGTCGAGTGGACGGAGGACGCCGAACGTGCCGTCGTCCTCCGCGAGCCGACGCCAGCCGAGGTCGAGGCGGCGCGGCGGACCTCGGCGCGGCCGTTCCGCACGTAGGGACGGCCGGCGCCGCCCCGCCCGCCGGCATGTCACCCCGCCCCGCGTGCCACGTCGTCCAGGACCGCCGCCGCCCGGGCCGCCCCGCCCCCGTCCGCGAGGGCGCGGAGCGGGGCGGTGTCGCAGCCGAGGGCGCGGTCGAGGAGGGCGGGCCAGGCCGCCGGCTCCGGCCACCGTGGGCACGCGACGGCCGCGCCGATGCGGTCCAGGGCCGCCGCCTTCCGCGCCTGCTCGTCGAACGGCCGCGGCTCCGGCACGACGACGAGCGGCCGCCCCGCCGCCGCCGCCTCCATGACGGCGTTGTGGCCCGCCGTCGCCACGACGACGGACGCCGAGGCCAGGTGCGTCCACGGGTCCGCGACCCACCCCGCCCCCTCCAGAGTGTCGGGCGAGCCGGGCGGGGTGGCGGCACCCAGCACCGTCCACCGCCAGCGCGGCGTCGCGCGAGCGGCGGCGGCGAGGTCGCCGGGTCCCCACGCCCGACCCGACGCCGCTCCACCCGCCCCGCCCCCGCCCAAAACCACGACGCGGCGGGCGCCCCGAGAGCGGGGCGGGGCGGGGCGGCCGTCGAACCGGCTGAACCCGCCCACGTACGCCGTCTTCTCGCGGACCCACGCCGGCGCGTCGGGCTCCTCCAGCGACGGGGGAAACGGCGCGAGCAGGCGCTCGGCCAGGCCGTACGCCGTGCGGTGCGGCCCGTCCCACCGCGCCCCGTGCTGGCGGACGATGACGACGGGCAGCGACAGCAGCCGGCCGAGCGTGGCCACCTCGACGGACACGTCGGCGACGAGGGCGCCCGGCCCCTCGGCGGCCCACGCCGCGATCTGCGCCATCCGCTGGCGGACGCCGCCGTGCCCGACCGGCGCGTAGTGGAACGGCTCGGGCGACACGCGCTCCGCCCCGCCCGAGCCGGCTTCGGGGTCGTCGGGCGGGAGGCGGACGCAGGCGACGCCGTCCGGCAGCGGCGGCGGCTCGGCCGACGTAAACAGCGTGGCCTCGGCGCGGACGTGCGCCAGGACCGCGGCGGCGCGCGTCACGTGGCCCCGCCCGTGGTGGCCGGCGTAGTACGCCAGCCTCACGCCTCGGCGCCGACGGCCTCGGCGACCTCCACCCCGCCCGACGCCGCCCCGCCCGACGCCGCGACGAGCCGCACCGGCAGCGGGCGGGGCGGGGCGGGCTCACGCGCCGCGACGAGCCGGCGGTACAGGGCGAGGTAGCGGTCGATCATGGCCCGCTCCGAAGCATGCGCCTCGGCCCACGCCCGGCACGCCCTGCGGTCCAGGGCCGCCGCCTCGCGGGCGGCGCGGGCCAGGTCGGCGGCGTCGTCGGGCGCGGCGAGTCGGCCGGTCGCGCGCGTCAGGAGCTCCGGCGCCGCCCCGCGCCGGAACGCGGCGACGGGCGTCCCGCACGCGAGCGCCTCGACGAGCGTGAGCCCGTACGGCTCCTCCCACCGCGCCGTCGAGAGCGCGACGGCCGCCGCCCCGTAGTGCCGGGCCAGGTCGGCGTGGCTCGCGTGGCCCACGACGTCGACGTCGGCGCCCAGGCGGGGCGCGATCTCCGCGTCGTAGTAGGATGCGTCGTAGGCCGGCCCAACGAGCCGGAGCCGGAGCCCGGCCGCACGCGCGGCGTCGATGGCCAGGTGCGGCCCCTTCTCGGGGACGAGCCGCCCCGCCCAGACCGCGAGGTCGGGGGCGGGGCGGTCCGAGAACGTCCACCGCCCGAGGTCGACCCCGTTCGGAACGACGCCGCACGACGGGAGCGACGGCCGCCAGAGCGCCCGGTTCGTGGCCGAGACGGTCACGGCGGCGGGCCGGTCGCGCTCGGGGAGGCACGCGAACGCGCTCTCCTGCCACGGCGTCGGCGGCGAGTGGAGCGTCGTGAGGTGCGCCGCGTCGACGGCCGGCGCCATGCCGATCGGGAGGTGGTGGAGCGAGTGGTTGTGGACGACATCGAACCGGCCCCACGTCCCGCGTTGCAGCCCCAGCATCAGCGCGAGCGCCGCGTGGTGCTCGCGCATGAACGGCTCGGCCAGCATCGACACGTCGCCGCGGGCGGCCGCGGAGTAGTCCAGCCCGCTCGCCGCGCAGAACGGGACCGTGCGGACCCCGCCGCCAGCGTCGGACCCCTCGGGCGCGAACAGCGTCACGTCGTGGCCCCGCTCCGCCAGCCCCCGCGCGAGCCCGACCACGTGCGCGGCGACTCCGCCGACGTAGGGTTCGCGGAAGGCGTACCGCGCGCTCCCGATCAGGGCGACGCGGAGGGGGAACGTGAGCACGGGGCGGAGCCGGGGGAGACGAGGGGACGGGCTGCGGCCAGAGTCCGCCGCTCCCCTCACGATCCCTCCGCCCCGCCCGAGAGCGCTTCAGGAAAGGTCTCAACGAGGGGTCAGGAGCGGGACGGCGGTTCGCCTGGGCGGCCATTTGCCTGGGCGGGGCGGCTCGTGCGTGGCCCCTTCCGGCTCCACCCCGCCCCCGTCGCCGTTTGGTCCGCCCTGCCTGGTCGTTCTCGTCACGCCTGGTGGTCGTCGCTGCGAGCGACCGCACGCTGCGGCCTGGTCACGCCCGGGCGGGGTGGCCTACCGGACGTCCGCAAGCGCGGCGGGGTCCGCCACGGCGAACGCCTCGGCCGACCGCCCCGCCCCCAACCTCGCGCCCTCGGCGTCCGCGAACGCCGCGAGCCGCTCGCGCATCGCGGCCTCGGGCGGGGCGGCGGCGTCGCGGCCGAACTGGTACGGGATCTGGCTCGCGTAGGCGGCGCAGGCGTCGAGCTTGGCCGCGAGCGCCGCCCCGCCCACGGGCACGGCCACCTCGGACAGACCGGCGGGGAGACCCAGCGCGGGTGGGGCGGCGGGCGCGCGGAGCGCGTAGGGCGCGTCGCGCCACCAGGCAACGGGGAGCCCGGTCTCGTCGGCGAGCGCGGCGACGGCGCGGACCACGTGGAGGTGGTCGACGTGGCCGCCGAGCCCCTGGCACGAGAGGACGAGGCGGGGCGGGCGCGCGGCGACGAGGGCGCGGAGCCGGTCGAGCGCGTCGCGCCACGTCCGCCGGTCGCCGTCGTGGACGCCGGCGAACAGGGCCTCGGGCGAGTCGTAGCCGCGATGCGGGGCCTCGGGCAAGTCGAGCCAGACGGGGTCGGCGCCGAGCGCGGCGCAGGCGGCCCGATCTTCCTCACGGCGCAGCGCGAGGTAGTCCACGTCCGGGGCGATGCCCTTGTCGGTCTGGCAGCGGAGCGCGAAGCCGGCAGGGGCGGGGTGGCTCTGCGTAAAGACGGTCGCGACAGTCACGGCGGTCTGCGCCCCGGCGACCGTGACCGCCCCGCCCCGCCCCCACGTCGCGAGCGCGCCGCCGGCCGAGAACGCGGCGTCGTCCAGGTGCGGGCTGATGGCGAGGATCATGGGGAGGGATGGGGGGATGCGAGAGGGATGAGGGGGAGTGCTGCGGGCGGCGCGGTGCGGGCGGGGTGGCGTCGGCCGGAAAACGCCTTCTGCTCATCCCTTCATCCTCGATCCCTCTGTCCCTCCCTCACAGCAGCTGCGGCGTTTCGCGGTAGACGCACGGGTCCGGGTCCGAGCCGTCGTAGGTCCAGCCGTTGTCGGGGGCCGTGCCCTGGAGCGAGCGGTAGACGCCGGCGATCTGCTCGCCGCGGGCGCGCCACGAGTAGAGCGTGCGGGCCTCGTCGAGCGCCGTCTGGGCGAGCCGCTCGCGGAGGGGCGCGTCGTCCAGGAGCCGCTCGACGGCGGCGGCCAGCTGCTCCGGCGCCTCGGGCGCGACGAGGAGCGCGTCGCGGTCGTCTTGGAGGCAGTCGACCACGCCGACGACCTCGCAGGACACGATGGGCAGGCCGCTCGCCATCGCCTCCAGGATCGTGTTCGAGAACCCCTCCATGTAGGTCGGGCTCACGAACACGTCGCCCAGGTGGTACCGGGCCGGCGCCTCCTCGTAGCTCGCGATGCCGAGCACGTCGACCGCCCCGCCCAGGCCCAGCGCGTCCACGCGCTCGCGCACGGCGTCGACGTCCGGGCCGATGCCGCTGACGGCGAGGCGGACGGCGCGGCCGCGGTCGCGGAGCAGGCGGACGGCGTCGAGCAGGTCGAGCACGCCCTTCCGCCGGTCCACGCGGCCGTGGTAGAGGAGGACCGGCGCCGCCTCGTCCGCCACCCCGCCCACCGCAGGGGCGGGGCGGGGCCGGAACCGCTCGACGTTGACGGCGCCGGGGACGATCGTGAACCGCGCGAGGTCGGTCCCCAGCCGGCCGTGGACCTCACGCGCGAAGCTGTCGCTCCCGATGAGGACCGCGCCGGCGTGGTCGAGGACCGCGTGCATGGCCTCGCGGTGCGTCCCGCAGCACTCGCCGACCCAGTGGCCGTCGCCGCCCTGGATCGAGACCACGTTGGGGGCGCCCGTCCGCCGGCTGGCTTCGAGCGCGGCCAGCCCGGTCGGGTAGGCGTACTGCGCGTGGATCACGTCGAAAGGTTTCTCCCGGTGCTTCTGCTCCACAACGCGGACGATGGCCTCGATGTCGGCCTCGAAGTCGCCCGTCGTCTGCTCGCCCACCGACTCCATCCCGATCGTCTCGATGCCGGGCACCTCCATCGGCGGGCCGTCGCCGTAGACGGTCGCCGCCTCGCCGCCGTAGTGCTGGCTCACCAAGACGACGTCGTGGCCCTGGTCGCGGAGCTGGCGGAGCAGGTTGAGGGCGTAGACGCTCATCCCCGAGATCGTGGGGAAAAAGCGGCGGGAGATAAAGCAGACGCGCACGGGCGGACCCAAAGGGCGAGGTGGAGTGGGTGGCAGGTGCTGGGTGAGCAGGGGGCGGGGCGGCGTCCGGCGGTCCCACCCCGCCCGCGCACGGCGGGCACCCGTAGGGACACGACGTGTTGTATCCGGGGCAGGCGGGGCGTACGGAGTCGAGCCACCCCGCCCGGCGGTCGGCCGCCGTAAGGACGTGGTCCGTCGCGTCCCCGATCCACCACCCCGCCCGGTCTAGCCTCCGGGCGGGGCGGGCTCGATGTAGAGGTCGCGGTGGGCGGCGCAGCCCGGGTTGAACGGTGCGCCGCAAGCGGGGCACTCGTGGCCCGAGGCGAGGTAGGCCGGCGCCGTCATCGTCGTGCCGCACGCGCCGCACAAGACGGAGGGCTCGCTGAACCGGGCGCGCGGCCACGGGCGGGATGCGTGGTCCGCCGTCTCGTCGTGGCAGGCGTGGCACGGGTGGTAGACGCCGCAGCACCCGGCCCGGAGGGCGACGACGTCGGTCGGCCCGTCGTAGTGGGCGCACCGCGTCTGCGCGTCCACCGACACGCCGCGGAGGGGGACGGCGAACCGCGCGTCGAGCGCGGGCGGGGCGGTCGTCCGCCGGCCCACTCGCCTACTCCGCCGTCAGGCGGCGGACGCCAGCGTAGCCGCCGGCGACGAGCCACACCTTGGCGAGGTCCCACACGGCGAACAGGAGCCAGCCCTTGACGATCGACTCGGTCCACGTCTCGTGCCCGGCCGCGAAATGCAGCCACGTCACGCCGACCGTGAACAGGAGCGCCGAGCCGGCGAGCATCGACAGCGCCGAGCCGACGAACGAGTTCCACCGCCGCGAGAGCGTCCCGACGAGGAGCGCCACGAGCGGGTAGGCCAGGAGGTACCCGGCCGACGCCGAGCCGGCAAAGTAGGAGACCCCGTGGCCCTCGCCCGCGAACACGGGGAAGAGCAGGCCCGCGGCGAGGTAGAGCCCCATCGCGAAGAGCCCGTTCCGCCCGCCGAGGAACAGCCCGGCCCCGTACACGGCGACCGTCTGGAGCGTGATCGGGACCTCCCACAGGTAGATCTTGACCTGGGCGCCGAGCGCGGCGAGGAGTGCGAACCCGACCACGCCCAGCACCTGGGTCGTGACCGAGGCGTCGGCGCGGCGGAGGGCGTCGGCGGCGGCGGGGCGGGGCGAGCGGAGGGCGACGGCGGCCATAGGAGGGGCGGGGCGGGAGGGGAGCCGGAAGATAACGGGGGCGGGGCGGCCGGCGGTTCCACGCGCACCGTCTCCACCCCGCCCTCGCGGCCGGCGGGCGGGGCGGCGGCCCGCGACTCCACCCCGCCCTCGTGGGGGCGGGGCGGTCTGCGGCGGGCGGGGCGGCTAGCGCGCGCCCTCGGCGGCCTTCAGGAACGCGATCGACTCGGGGATCGCCTCGTGCGCGCGCGGGCTCTCGCGGCTCAGCTCGACCGTCACGAGCCCGGTGAACCCGACGTCCGCGAGCGCCGCCAGGATCGGGGGGACGTCCACGTCGCCGGTCCCGAACGGCTTGTGCAGGTGGACGCCCCGGTCCATGTCCTCGACGGCGACCGTCCCCAACTGACCGCCCCGCTCGCGGACCGCCGCGGCCGGGTCCTGCTCGCCGGTGACGAGGAGGTGGCCCGTGTCGAGGGCGAGGCGCAGGCCGGGCGCCGCCGCCGCCAGCCGGTCGTAGTCGGCCAGGTGCTCCGTCAGGTGGCCGGGCTCGGGCTCGAACGAGGCCGTCACGCCGCGCCGCCCCGCCCGCTCGACGAGCGCGGCCACGCCCTCTTCGAGCCACGCCCAGGCGTCCGCGCGGGCGACGCCGTCGCGGAGCGGGCCGGACCAGAACGAGACCGTCTCGCCGTCGCACGCCGCGCACACGTCGAGCGCCCGCGTGAGCATGTCGAGCCGCCGCTCGCGCCCGTCGGCCTCGGGGCTCATGAGCGTCGGCTCGTGCTTGCGGCGGGGGTCCAGGAGGAACCGGGCGCCGGTCTCGACCACGAGCCCGAGCCCGCGCTCGCGGAGCAGCACGCCGAGGTTCCACGCCTGCACCTCGTAGTCATCGGCCGTCACGTCGAGGTGGTGCCAGTCGAGCGTGAGCGCGACCCCGGCGTATCCGGCCTCGGCGATCAGGTCGAGCGCGTCTTCGAGCCGGTGGTGGGCGCACCCGTTCGTGTTGTAGGCGTAGCGAAGCATGGGTCGAATGCGGAATGATGAACGCGGAATGCGGAAGGGCCGGTCGCTGAGGGCGGGGCGGTCTGTCATCGCTTACCGACAGTCTCCCTCCCCCACCGGGTGAGGGCCGGGGTGGGGGACGGACATCGGCGCGACCGGAGAGGGCAGGGCGGCGGGCGGTGCACCCCCCGCCAATCCCGCCATCACTTCGCTCCGTGCAGGATTGGCTGTCCCCCTTGAACAAGGGGGACAGTCCGGTCGCCCGTTGAGCGGCGGCGGAGCCGGCGCGATGGGCGAACGGACGGGGGGGCATGGGCGGGGCGGCCTCGGAGCACAACCGCCCCACCCCGCCCGCGCGTCACCCGCCCCGCTCGGCGCGGAGGCCGACGACGTGCTCGGCCGGCTCGCGGTACATGGCGTAGAGCGGGCCGAGCGCCTCCTCGACGAGGTCGAGCGAGACCCACGCCGGGCCGCCCAGCGCCGCCTCGCCGTCCGGCGCGAGCGGCACGGCCTGCGCCTCGGCCGGCGGCCGCCCAATCCCCACGAGGTCGGGGTGGACGATGGTGTCGCCGGCGCGGATGCGGTCGAGGAGCCGGCGGAGGTTGCGCGGCCCGACGCGCCCGTACGTCACCGTCTCGACCTCCAGGCCCGGCACGATCGTCTTGACCACCGACACCGGCGCGTCGGGCGGGGCGAGGTCGACGGCGAACGCGTCGAGCCCGGCGTCGGCGAGCCGCTCGGTTACGAAGGCGACGAGCGCAGCCGGGTCGTCGGCCACGTCGTGCGTGGGGAGCGCGTCGAACGGGAGCCGCTCGGCCTCGCGGAACCACGTCCCCTCCAGCCGGCGGAGCTGCTCGCGGCCGTCCAGCCCGGCCCACTCGGCGACGGCGTCCGTCGCGCGGTCCTCCTCGGGCGCCACGCCCGCCTCGCGAACGCGCGCGAGGTAGGCATCGGGCACCGCGCCCTCCAGGTCCGCGAGCGGCCCGTGCGCGTACCGCTTGCGGACCCGGCTCGCGCCGTACTCCAGGAGCGCCTTTTTCAGCGCCCGCTCGCGGTCGGGGTGGGCGCCCTCGCCGGCGCCCGTGAGGACCAGCGGGTGCGGCATCGCGTCCAGGTCCCGCTCGCGGCCCTCGACGTAGACGACCGGGATGCCGAGCGGGGTGTCGGCCAGCTTTGCCATGAGCGTGACGCCGCCCGTTTGCAGGCGGTCGATCCACTCGCGCGAGACCGGGTCCGTCACGCCGTCCAGGTCGATCACGAGCCCGCGGTCGAAGGCCCGGTAGCCGACCGACGAGGCGTCGCGCTGGACGAGCTCCAGGAGTCCGTGCGCGACGGCCCGCTCGCGCGTGTCGCCGGCGCCGAGACCGTTCGTGATCGGCGTGTAGAGCGGGCGGTAGCCGTCCGGCAGGTTGTAGCCGTGGGCGACGGCCTCGTCCAGCAGCACGTAGGCCGCCCCGCCCCGCCCGACGCGCTGGGCCTCGACCCACAGGCGCTCCGTGTCCTCGGTGTAGTCGGTCCCGACCGGGAGCCGGAGGCGGAGCGGGTCGACGGCGTCCGCCCCGCCCTCGACCAACTCGCGGTACGAGGCGCGGCGGGCGGGGAGGTCGGCGCGCAGGCGGTGGACGAAGACGCCCTCGGCCAGCTCGCCCCAGGCCCCGATTCGGGCGCGGTCGTCGGTCTCGCCGTAGCCGATTCCGCTCTGGAACTCGCCGTCGATCCAGGTCGCCACAGTCCACACCGGAATACCGGTCGTGTCGAGCGGCGTGAGCGGGAACTCGAACGTCTCGTCGAGCCCCAGCGCCCGGCGGTACAGGGCGACGGCGGGTGGGTCGGGGGGATGGGCCATGAGTGACGGGCGACGAGCGATGGGCAAATGCGCCTCGGGCGGGGCGGGCATCGTAGGGACACCATGCATGGTGTCCTGGGCGGGGCGGCGAGGGCGGGGCGGTCCGCCACCCCGCCCGCGTCAAAGGCGGGGCGGGGCGGGGAGAGGGCCGCCGGGGATCTCGTGCCAGTCGGCCGAGGGGCGCCCGGCGAGCTGGGCGTCGAGCAGCGACAGAACGGCTGCCTTGCCGCCGGTCGGCACGGCCTCCCACGGCGTCACCACGCCGTCGAAGTCGAGGCCGGCGAACAGCGCGCGGTAGGCGCGGGCGTCGTCGTGCGAGAGCGGGATGTGCGCGTCGTACGCCTTGTGCGTCGAGACGTGCGTTGCGCGGCCGTCTGCGTCCAGCCGGAACTTGAACGCGTCGCCGCAGAACACGAGCCGCCGCGCCTCCCAGTGGAGCACGCTGTGGCCCGCCGTGTGGCCGCCCGTCCACAAGAGCCGGAGCCCGGGCGCGAGCTCGGCCTCGGCCCCGAACGGCCACGAGACCGCGAGCGCCTGCGCGAACGGGAGCGCCGCGCTCTGCACCACGACCTCGGGCTCGAACCGCTCGGCGACGCGCCACCACGACCCGAACACGTGGGCGTGCGAGCCCGACAGGAAGCGGACGCCGCCCAGCGCCTCCACCTGGTCGAGCGCCGCGTCCGACGTCCACCCCGCCCCTTCCCACGACACGTTGCCGTGCTCGGTGCGGAGGATCCAGCCCAGCGGGCCGATCCCGAGCGCCGGCGCCGTCTCGAAGGTCCACACGTCGGGGAGCACCTCGCGCCACGTCGTCTCGAACCGCCCGGCCGCCTCGCCCTCGCTCACGAAGTCCCACCCCGCCCGCGGCAGCGGGTGCCGGTAGTCGGTGCAGACGGGGCAGTCGGGCGGGGTGGCGAAGTAGGGCTGCCAGAACCCGCAGTTCGTGCAGGCCCAGCGGGGCAGCGGGTCGTCGGTGTGGGGCACAGCGGGCGGGGCGGATGTCGTCTCGTAGGGACACGGCTCGCCGTGTCCGCATTCGGGGTCAGGCAGAAACGGGCGGGGCGGCCTCGGGCGGGGCGGGCACGCGCGCCGACGGCTCGCCCAGGGCCGCGTCCAGGAGCCGCATCGTGTGGAGGTCGTGCGCCGGCGACCACGCGAACGGCTCGCCGCGGAGGAGGGCGTCGGCGAAGGCCTCGACCTGGAGCCGGAACGGACTGGCCGTGCCGTCGAAGGGCACGGCCGCCGCCCCGCCCTCGGCGTCGGTGAGCGTGAGCGTGCCGCCCGGCGTCTGCCCCATCGTGTTGAGCGCGAGCGCCCGCCCGCGCGTGCCGACGACCTCGAGCTCGCGGCGCGGAAACGTGTCGGGGCAGTTGTAGGCGACGGACAGGTTGAGGAGCGCCCCGCCCTCGGTCCGCCCGACGAGGGCGGCGCCGTCGTCGACGGCGTAGTCGTGGACCCGGCGCTGGAGGAGCGCGGCGACGTCGGTGATCGGCTCGTCCAGGAGGACCTGCGTGAGGTCGAGCCCGTGCGGGGCGAGGTCGAGGAACGCCCCGCCCCCCGCACGCTCGGGGTCCGCCCGCCAGTTGTCGTGCGGGTTCTCGTCGGGCGACCAGTCCGGCCCGGTCCAGCAGGCGTAGCGGATGCGGACGGCCGTGACGGTCCCCAGCGCCCCGCCCGCGATCAACTCGCGCAGGGCGACGTGGGCGGGGTGGAACCGCTGGTCGAACGCGGTCCCGTACGGCACGCCCGCCGCCTGCGCGGCGCCGAGCAGCGCCTCGGCCTCGGCGAGCGTCCGCGCGACCGGCTTTTCGCAGAGCACGGCCTTGCCCGCCGCCGCCGCCGCGCGCACCGGCCCGAGGTGGGCGTCGTTGGGTGTCGCCACGTAGACGGCGTCGACGTCGTCGCGGGCCAACAGCGCGTCGAGGCTCGTCGTCCGCTCCAGGTCGCGGTCCGGGAGGAACGCGCCCAAGGCTGCCGGGTCCAGGTCACACGCCGCGACCACGCGCCCGTTCGCGCTCGCCGCGATCCCCGGGCCGACGTAGTCGCGCGCGACCCACCCCGCCCCGACGACGCCCCAGCCGATCGTGCCGCCCATCACGACCCGAGCTCGCGGCGCTCCAGGTGGGCGACCGTCGTGCCGTCGCGCAGCACCTCGCCGTCCTCGGCGCCCGGCCCGCCCGCGAGCGGCGAGTCCGCGGCGACGGCCCCGTGCCCGCCCCGCTCGTAGCTGCCCGAGGGCGGGGTGGCGGGCGCGGGCGCGTCGGGCAGGGCGGGGTGGTCGGTCTCAGAAGGGTCGTTCTCCTCCCCCCGACGGGGGGAGGCCGGGAGGGGGGTGACGGACCGACCGCCCCGCTCCGGGTCGGCGTCGGTCCCCCGCCCCGCCCCGCCCTCGCCCTCGCCGTGGGCGGGGCGGTCGAACGCGAACAGGCCGGCGGCGCGGAGCACGTCGCGCTGGAGGTCCTGGTAGAACCCGCCGTGGCAGACGTCGAGCTGGCCGGCGGCCGTGTCGCTGCCCAGCGCGTCGTCGAGCGTGAACCGGGCCGTGCGCGCGTGCCAGTCCATTTCGAGCACGCGGTCGAGCGCGTCGGCCGCGTGGAACCCCTGCGCCTCGGGCTCGGCGAACCGGGCCTCGCGCGTGAGCCCGAGCGCGTCGCGGACGAGCGACTGCAACTCGACGGGCAGCGTGGCGACGGCCCGGTCGGTCGCGACCGTCGCCATCCGCGCGGTCAGGTCGTCGCCGATGAGGACATCGCCCGCGTGTCCGGCGTCGGGGAGCGAGGCGTTGAACAGGTGGTGGGCGAGGCCCGTCAGGAACACCTGCGCCGGGTCCGCCCCGTAGTCCGGGGCCAGGACCACGCCGAACACGGCCGTCGCGAACGAGTGGTCGGCGTGGCTCTCGGCCGGCTCCAGCACGAGCCGCGGGAGGCCCGGGTGCGTGGCGCCCGCGCGCGGCTGGCGCACGAGGAGGTCCACGACGGCCGGCTCCTCACCGTGCGGGAGCGGCCCGAGCGCCGCGCGGAGCCGCCCGCGGAGGCCGGCGTCGACCGCCCCGCCCAGGTCGTCGAACGCGCGGCCGAGCACGTCGAGCGCCTCGGACTCGTCGAGCCCGTGGGCCATCATCACGCCCGCGTCGAGGGCGGCCAGGCGGACCGCCGCGAGCGCCGCGGCCGTCTCGCTCAGCGCAACCGCCTCGACGGGCTCGCCGGCCGCGAGCCGCGCCCACGCGCGCCCAAACTGGCGCTCGGCGAGCGACCGCGGCGAGCGCGCGTCGCGGACCCGCTTGAGGTCGCGGATCTGGCGGAGGAGGTCGACGGGCGGGGCGGGGCGGGCGGGGTGGCGGGTCACGCGGAGGGGGCGGAGGTGGACGACTCCGTACGCGCGTCGGCCGGCGCGGTGTCCTCGGTGAGCCCGTCGAGCCACGCGAGGAACGCTGTCTGCTGCCGGCCGAAGTCGTGCTCGGGCGTGCGGCCGGCGGCCGTCATCGGCCCCTTGAAGAAGACGCCCATCGGCTCGGCCACGCCGCCCCGCCCCGCCCGCGAGGCGAGGTCGAGGCACCGGGCGATGTCGAGCACGAGCGGGGCGGCCAGGATCGAGTCCTTGCACAGGAAGTTGACCTTGATCTGCATCCGCTGCCCCAGGAAGCCGACGAGGTCCACGTTGTCCCACGCCTCCTTGGCGTCGCCGCGCGGCCGGTAGTAGTTGATCTTGACCACGTGGTCCTCGACGGGGTAGCCCAGGATCTGGTCGAGGACGGTCCCCTTGGTCCCGATCTTCGAGGCCAGCGAGCCCGCCTCGCGGAGCGCCTCGCCGTCGCGGTTGCCCAGGATGTTGGTCGAGAACCAGCCCTCGACGCGGAGCGCCCGGTCGCGAAGGCCCGGCGCCATGAGCGTCTTGAGGAAGGTCTGCCCCGTCTTCCCGTCCTTCCCCGCGAGCGGCACGCCGCGCGCCTCGGCCAGCTCGACGAGCGCCGGCACGTCGGCGCCGACCGACGGCGTAAAGTTGCCGTACGGCACGCCCTCCAAGACGGCGGCGTAGGCGTAGAGCATGGCCGGCGGGATCCGGTCGTCGCCCGCGTCGACGGCGGCCTCGAAGGCCTCGGCCGTCTGGAACACGTCGGCGTCGAGGTCCGGCGACGCCTCGGTCGAGGCCAGGTTGATGACGACCGCGCGGTCGAGCCCGTTCTCGCTCTGGAAGTCGCGGAGCGTCCGGCGCAGCTCGTCGACGACGTCGCGGAGGCCGAGGTCGGCGGCGTGGCAGTGCTCGCCGGTCACGCCCTGGCAGAAGCGGTCGTCGCCGTAGGCCGGCCACGGCGCGATGGCCGCGAGCGCGTCCCTGGCCGCGTCGTACTGCTGCGCGTCGAGCACTTTGTGGTGGAGCGCGGCCGCCGCGAGGTCGCCGTCGAACAGGTCCCAGCCGCCGAACACGAGCGACTCGTAGGGTGCGAGCGCCGCCGTCCGCTCGGGCGCGAGCGCCGCCAGCGGGAGCCCGTCGGTGCCGGCCGCGCCCTGGCGCATGAGCTCGACGCCGGCCACGGCCGTCGTCGCCACCGCCCCGCCCAAGCCGACGATGGCCACGCCGACACGGCCGGCGGGCGGGGTGGACAGGTCGGCGGGCTGCGCGGCGCCGTCGCCGGAGGGAGTGTCAGACATGGGCGGGGTGGGGGAGGAAACCGGGCGCGTCGTGCGCCCGCTGGATCAAGCGCCCGGCCGGCGCCTGCTGTTCCGGCGCCGGGCCGCGGGCGCTCGATGTGAGGAGACTCCTGACCGCCCCGCTCGGTCTCTCACGAGGGCGGCGCCCGCGCGTGCGGGGCGGGGCGTACGGCACGGGGCGGGGCGGGCGCCTTGCGCGCGCCGGGCGGGGCGGCGAGCTTGCGGCGCCCCCACCCGCTCCCGCACGTGCTCAACTACATCTGGGCCGGGCTCATCATCGTGAGCCTCGTCTTCGCCCTCGCCGCCGACGTGGGCGACCTGGCGCGCGACACGTACCGGAACGGGCAGGCGCTCCCGGTGACGGTCGCCTTCCCGGCCGGCTACGACGCCGACGCCGCGCGGCAGCCGGCGCTCCTGCGGATCGACGCCGACGCGTTCCGCCAGTTCTACGGGGCCGAGGGCGCGCCCGAGGCCGAGTACCCGGCCACGTTCCGGCGGACCGACGCGGGCTTCGAGATCCGCCTCGACGACGCCGACGCGCCCCTCCCCGCCCCGCTCGACGTCATCCGCGACGCGACGAACCCGAGCGACAACGTGCTCCAGGGCACGCTCGGGCCGACGTTGAAATTGGGCCGCGAGAACGCATACACCGCCCCGCCCGCCCCGAACCCGCCGACTCCTCAGCCGGTCCAGTCGTTCGATCCGGGGATGGAGGTCGTCTCGACCGGCCTCACGTTCGCGCCGGTCCGGTTCGTCAAGCTGGGCGACATCACGCAGGCGGCGCTCGACTTTGCCGAGACGGCGGTGACGATTGCGATCGGGCTCGTCGGCGTGCTCGTCCTGTTCCTGGGGCTGCTGAAGATCGCCGAGGACGCCGGCATCGTCCGGGCTGTGGTGCGGCTGGTCCGCCCCGTCCTCGGCCCGCTCTTCCCCGACATCCCCCGCGACCACCCCGCCATGGGCATGATCGCGCTCAACCTGGCGGCCAACGTGTTCGGGCTGGGCAACGCGGCCACGCCGTTCGGGATCAAGGCCATGGAGGAGCTCCAGAAGCTGAACCCCGAGCCCGAGACCGCGACCGACTCGATGGTCATGCTCCTGGCCCTCAACACGGCGAGCGTCCAGCTCATCCCGCCGCTCACGCTCATCGCCATCATCGGGATTGAGACGAACGCGGTCTACTTCCCCATCCTGTTCACGACGATGGGCTCGCTCGCCGTCGCGATCATTGCGGCCAAGACGCTCGGCCGGCTCCGCCGCTACCGCGAGACGGACCCGCTGCGGCACGGCCTGCGGGCGCCAGACGCCGCCCCGCCCGCGGCTGGGGGCGGGGTTGCCTGAGCCCGTCGCCGCCCCGCCCATAACCCGTCACTCGTAACCCGCAATGGACGCCTTCCGCGAGATCATCAGCGTGCTGTCCGTGTTCGTGCTCCCGGCGATGATCGTCGGGATCCCGGTCTACGGCCTCGTCAAGCGCGTGCCCGTCTACGAGTCGTTTGTCGAGGGCGGCAAGGAGGGGTTCGGCGTCGCCGTGCGGATCCTCCCGTACCTCGTGGCCATCCTGTTCGCGATCGGGATGTTCCGGGCGTCGGGCGCGATGGAGTGGCTGGCCGGCGCGCTCTCGCCGGTCCTCGCGCTCATCGGGATGCCGGCCGAGGTGCTGCCCATGGCGATCGTCCGCCCGCTCACGGGCTCCGGCTCGGTCGCCGTCGTGGCCGAGCTCGCCGAGCGCTACGGGACCGACTCGCTCGTCACGCGGATGGCCTCGACCATGTTCGGGTCGACCGAGACCACGTTCTACGTGATCGCCGTCTACTTCGGGGCCGTCGGCGTGAGCAAGACGCGGCACGCGCTCCCGGCCGGCCTCATCGCCGACGTCTCGGCCATGCTCTTCGCCGTCTGGCTCTGCCTTTTGTTCTTCGGGTAGCGGGTACGGGGTATGAGGTACGGGAGCGCTGCGGGAGTCACGTGCCGTACCCCGTACCGAGTACCCCGTACCTACGGACCCACGGCGTCCAGCGCCAGGTCGAGCACGCGCAGGTGGAGGCCGACGGCCGTCCCCACGTCGAGGCACCGGAGGCCGAGGCCGTCCAGGAGCGGGGCGAGGTCGTCGCCCTCGGCGGCCGCCTCGACGAGCGCCGGCGTCCGCTCGCGGAACCGCTCCAGGAGGGCGGGGCGGCCGGGCTCGTGCTCGTAGTCGGCGCCCAGGACGAAGAGCGGGAGCTCGGTGACGAGGCACAGCGGCGTCTCGGCCGCCCCGCCCCGCCCCGCCCGGTCGCGGCCGGTGAGGACGGCGGTCTCCATCGAGGACAGGAAGAACTTGGAGGCGGTCGCGGAGTCGTCGGCCGCCAAAAAGTGCTCGCGCATGGCGCGGCCCTCGGGCGTCGTCCAGAAGCCGGGGCCGCCGTAGCGGAAGCCCTTCTCGGCGCCCCGGTCGTGGTCGTGGAGGCGGAGCCCGGCCTCGGCGGCGGCCCGCTCGAACCCCGCCTTCAGGGCGCCGAGGGCGGGGCGGTCGATCCAGTCCTTCTCGATCAGGAGCAGCGCGCCCTCGGAAAAGGCCATCCCGTGCAGGCTCGCGTGGAGGGCGACCGGCGCGTAGGGGAACAGGAACCGGCTGGCGGCGGCGTTCTCGGGCCGCATCACGGGGTACCCGAACTCGACGTCGCGGCCGGGCGGCTCGCGGCGGCGGCCCCGCAGGAAGCGCCCGAGCGTCTGGGCGGGGCGGCCGGCGTCCCACGCCCCGATCCACGCCTGGCGCGCCTCGCCGTCGGGGTTTACGTGGGGGACGACGCGGAACGTGAACCGCTCGAACAGCGGCTCCACCCCGCCCTCGGGCGCGCCCCAGTCGCGGGCGGCGAGCCCTTCGAGGACGAGCGTTCGGAGCGTCTCCGGCCCGACCGGCTCGTCGGCGTGGGCGCCGGCGACGAGCGTGACCGTGCGCGGCCCATATCCCAGCGTGACGCCGGCGATCGGGCGGCCCTCCTCGCTCCGCCCGATCGTCTCGAACTGGGCGAGGTCGGGGTTCGCCTCGCACGCCGCCCGCATCTCGTCGAACACGTCGTCGGAGGTGCGGAAGCGGGCGGGGCGGTCGAGGTCGGCGAGGCGCATCGAGAACGGCGGAAGGCGGAAGGCGGAAAGGTGCCCGCCCCGCCCGTGCGTCGCAACGGGGCGGGGCGGAAACGGCCGGGCGCTCGCCCCGTTTCTCTACGACATGCGATCGCCCCGCCCGCGGCGTGCGGGCGGGGCGGTCCAACGCGCGGGCAGGGCGGGGCGGCTCGTCGCGGTCCTGACCCACTGACCTACCGACCTACTGGCCCGAGGCGTCCGGCGCCGGGTCGGCCGCCGTCCGCTGGACGGGCTCCTCGCCAGTCGGGAAAAACTCGAGGGCCGCCGAGTTCATGCAGTAGCGCTGGCCGGTCGGGGGCGGGCCGTCGGGGAAGACGTGGCCGAGGTGGCCGTCGCACCGCGCGCACCGTGTCTCGGTGCGCGTCATGCCCAGGCTCCGGTCCACGATCGCGCGGACGTGCTCCGAGTCGACGGGCTGGAAAAAGCTGGGCCAGCCGGTGCCGGACTCGAACTTCGAGCCGGACTCGAAGAGCGGGAGCCCGCACAGGTGGCACGCGTAGCGGCCCTCCTCCTTCGTGTGGAGCAGGAGCCCGCAGCCGGGCCGCTCGGTCCCGTGGTCGAGCAGGATGTGGCGCTCCTCGTGCGTGAGGCCGGCGTCCTCGACGGCGCGCTCGCGGGCCTCGCCGCGGAGCGGGGTCAGGTCGTAGCCGAGGGCAGACGTGTGGGATGCGGTGTCAGTCGGAGTCATCAGAAGGGGAGAAGATGTGGCGTCTAGACGCCGGTACGCCCGCACGTCTTTCCCCGATCCGCCGCCCCGCCCGTGCGGCGGCACCGGCAGAGTGGGACGTGGCGGCGCACGGGGCGGGGTGGCCGCCCGTCGCCCCTACGGCGCCTTCGCCCCGCCCGCCGCGAAGGCCCGCGCGCAGCGCTCGGCCCACGCCTCGGCGCCCGCGACGTCGGCCGGCGTCGGGCCGCCGTCGATGTCGTGGAGCGGCGCGGCCTCCGCCCCGCCCAGCTCTAGAAACAGATCGCGCAGGCGGAGCGCCGCCGTCTGGTAGTACGGGTCGTAGTCGCGGTCGCCCAGCCCGACCACTCCGAACGCGGCGCCGTCGAGGGCGGGGCGGACGGCCTCCAGCGACTCGGCAAAGTCGACGGCGTTGTCGGGGTACGTCCCGTCCGACCACGTGCACAGCACGGCGACGAGCTGGCGGTACGCCTCCAGGTCCTCGGGCACGGCCTCGGCCATGTCGAGGACGTGGGCCGCGAACCCCAGGTCGCCCAGCCGCTCGGCCACGGCGTCGGCGACGACCTCGGAGTTGCCGGTCTGCGTGCCCACGAGCACGAGCACGTCGGGGTGGGCAGCGGTGAGGTCGAGCACGGCGGGCGGGGCGGCGAGCGGAAGGCGGGGCTGCAAGATCCGACCACCCCGCCCCGACTGGCGCGGGGACGAGGCAGGCGCGCGATTCATGGTGACCGCGCGGGCGGGGCGGCGTTGCATGCAACGCCGGGGCCACGCGAAAACCCGGACCCGTGCCCAGAACGCCCCACCCCGCCCGCGCCGCAAACGTGGGCGGGGCGGCGGATGTGCGTTTCCGTGTGAGGCCGCCCCGCCCACGCGAGCGGGGCGGCCGGCCCTTCTGCGTTTTCCTACCCCTCCGGGTTCAGGACCGCGTCGATCCGCGCCTGCACGTCGAGCAGGTGGTACCGCTCGGCCTGCTCGCCCGCCGCCGCGTAGCGAGGGAGCGCCCGGCGGACGTCGTCGGCCAGCGACAGGAGCGCGCCGCGCGCGAGCGGCCGGGCGTCCGAGCGCTCGATGCTCTGCGGGCGGTACCCGTAGGCCCGGTCGCGGAACTGCTCGGGGACCGACGACGGGTCCTCGGTCACGATCTCGCCGAGCCGCGCCACGAACGCCCGCTGGAGCGCGCGCCGGGCCGGGTCGATGGACCGCCCCGCCCCGATCTCCGCCCACACGCCGTCCGTCAGCATCGCCATCATCTCGGTTGGCTCGAAGGCGTCCTCGTAGAGCCACGCCGCCTCGGTCATGCGGCCCAGGCGGACCGGGTCGAGCAGCCGGTCGAGCGCCGTCTCCTGGAGCCGCTGGACCCGGTCAGCGATGCCGCCGGCCTCGATCCGCCCCAGGATCGCCGTGTCGAGCATCCACTCGGGCGTCGTGAACCCCTCGTCGACGAGGAACCGGACGGCCGCCCGCTGGCGCTCGGCGTCGACCGGCTGGTAGACCGCCCCGCCCTCGTCGGCGTACTTCGGGTCGATCGTCACCCCGCCCACGACGCGCGAGACGTGGCCGAGGTAGCGCGCCCACTGGCCCGCCACCTGGCCGTAGAGCTCGTCGAGCTGCGAGTAGTCCTCGCCCTCCTCGACCGTCCACTCGCGCAGCCGCGGGACGATCCGCTTGAGGTTGGCGAGCCCCAGCGTGGACGCGTAGACGGCGTCGTCGCCCAGGTCCTCGGACTGCGAGCGCGGGTCGACCGGGTCGAACGTCTGCGCACCGTAGCGGAACGCCGGGTCGTCGCGGGTGGCGAGCACCATCTCCTGGAGCCGGCGCCGCTCCTCGGCCTCGGTCTGGGCGTCGGGGAAGTAGCGGTAGCCCCACTCGACGGCCCACTTGTCGTACTCGCCCACGCGCGGCATGAGCTGCGTCACGCCGTCGCCCGGCTGCGCGACGTAGTTGAACCGGGCGTAGTCCATGATCGACGGGGCCGTCCCGTGCGCCGCCGTGAACGTCGGGGAGCGGAGGCTGTCGACCGGGTAGGCCGTCGACGAGATCCAGTTGTGCGGGAGCCCCAGCGTGTGGCCGACCTCGTGGGCCGAGACGAACCGGACGAGCTCACTCATCACCTCCTGCCGGAACCGGGGCGCCCGCGCGTCCGGGTTCACGGCCGCCGTCTGGACGAAGTACCAGTTGCGGAGCAGGTTCATCACGTTGTGGTACCACCCGATGTCGGACTCCAGGATCTCGCCCGTCCGCGGGTCGTGGACGTGCGGGCCGTAGGCGTTCTGGGTCGCGGACGGGAAGTAGCGGATCGTCGAGTAGCGGGCGTCCTCGGGGCTCCACTCCGGGTCGTCGGGCGCGTCGAGCGCGCGGATCGCGTTCTTGAACCCGGCCTGCTCGAACGCCACGTTCCAGTCCTCGACGCCCTGCTTCAGCGGCGCCCGCCACTCGGTCGGCGTGGCCGGGTCGATGTAGTACGTGATCGGCGTGACCGGCTCGACGAGCTCGCCCCGCTCGTACGCCTCCACGTCGGACGGCACGAGCCGCCAGCGCGTGACGTACTGGCGCTCCTCGGCCCGCTGCGCGTCGAGCCCGTAGTCGACCTGGTCGATCGTGAAGAACCCGACGCGCGGGTCGTAGCGGCGCGGCCGCATCTCGTCCTCGGGGAGCAGGACCATCGAGTGCGCCATCTCGACGGAGAGCACGCCGGTCGAGGCGTTTTCCGGCGGCTCCGCCGCCTCGTACGTCAGCACCGACCGGACCTCGACGTTGCGCGGGAACGACATGGCGCGGGCCAGGAACGAGCGGTCCGTGTCCAGCCGCCGCACCTTGAACTGCTCGCGGGCCGACTGCGGGAGCCCGAAGACCGGCGTGTCGCCCGTGAACGCGTCGGTCAGGTCCACGACGACTGACGCCGAGTCCGGCCCGATGGCCTCGACCGGCACGCGCGCGATGATCGGCGCGAACTGGGCGTCCTGGACCGCCCGCGCGATCGGGAGGTCCGGGTCGGCGACCGACTGGTACTGGACCGTCCGCAGCAGGACGTGGTCGCCCTGGCGCTCCCAGCGGACGGCCTGCGTGTTCACCTTCGCCCCGCCGTACTGGAACCCCTCGGTCGTCTTCGAGACCCGGCTCACGACGAGCATCTCGGCGCCGAAGAGCGAGTCCGGGATCTGGACCAGCAGCTTCTCGCCGTCGTCCTCGAGGTGGACCGTGAACAGGCCGTCGTCGCGGGTCGCCCCGTCGGTGACCACCTCGTCGAACGGCTTCATCCCGTTCTCTTTCTCCGCCCCGCCCCCGTCCGCTCCGTTTTCGGAGGGCGGGGTGGCCGTCTGGGTGGTCGCGCAGCCGGCCGCGAGGAGCGCGGCGGCGAGGAGGGTGGCAAGGCGGGTCATGGGCGTCGGGGCGTCGGTGGAAGGGCCGTCTCGTGCGGGCCGTCGGGTCGCGCAGTGTACCGCCCCGCCCGACCGCGCACCCCGCCCGGCGCGCGCGGCGGGGGCGGGGCGGCTAGAACGGGGCGTCGGTGGCCGGCGGCGGGAGCGGCGGCGGTCCGCCGTCGCCCGAGTAGCCCGGGCCGGGCGGGGGCGGGGCGGTGCCGGACGGGGGCAGCGAGAAGTCGTCGTAGCCGCCCGACGTGTCGGTGGCGAGGTACGAGTTGAGGTTCTCGAAGCGGGCGTACTGGTTCACGAACGCCACCTTGACGTCGCCGATCGGCCCGTTCCGCTGCTTCCCGATGAGGAGCTCGCCGAGCCCCTCGGTCGAGTTCCCGTTCTCGTCGACCGTGATCCCGTAGCGCTCGGCGCGGTAGATGAACATGACCACGTCGGCGTCCTGCTCGATCGAGCCCGACTCGCGGAGGTCCGACAGCTGCGGCCGCTTGTCGCCGCCCCGCGTCTCGACGGCGCGGCTGAGCTGCGAGAGCGCCAGCACCGGCACGTCGAGCTCCTTGGCGAGCCCCTTCAGCGACCGCGAGATCTGGGCGATCTCCTGCTCGCGGTTCCCGCTCTGCGCCTGGCTCGTCCCGTGCATGAGCTGGAGGTAGTCGACGATGACGAGGCCGATCCCATGCTCGGCCTTGAGGCGCCGGCACTTGGCGCGCAGCTCCAGGATGCCCAGGCCCGGCGTGTCGTCGATAAAGATGGAGGCGGCCGAGAGGCGGCCGGCGGCCCGGGCCAGCTTGGGCCAGTCGTCGTCGTGGAGCCGGCCCGTCCGCGCGCGCTGGGCGTCGACGCGGGCCTCGGACGTGAGCAGGCGCTGCGCGAGCTGCTGCGCGCTCATCTCGAGCGAGAAGTACGCGACGCCGGCCGGCTTGTCGGGGTGGAGCGCCGCGTTCCGCGTGACGGCGAGGCTGAACGCCGTCTTGCCCATGGATGGCCTCGCCGCGATGATGACCATGTCGGACGGCTGCCAGCCGCCGGTCATGGCGTCGAGCGACGAGAACCCCGAGGGCACGCCCGTGATGCCGCCCTCGCGCCCGTGGATGGACTCGAGGTGCTGCATCGTCTGGTGCACGACGGAGTTCATGTCCACGGCGCCCTTGCGGAGCTGGGACTCCGAGATCTGGAAGATCTCGCGCTCGGCGTTGTCGAGCAGGTCGAAGGCGTCCGTCGTCGGGTCGAAGGCCTGGCCGACCACGCCGGTCATGGTCGTGATGAGCTTGCGGAGCAGGCTCTTCTCGGCGATGATCCGGGCGTGGTACTCGACGTTGGCCGCCGACGCGACGTGCGTCGTGAGCTCCGTCAGGTAGTAGCCGCCGATGCCGTCGTAGTCGCCGCGCCGCTTGAGCTCCTCGGTGAGCGTGATGAGGTCGACCGGGTTGCCGCGCTCGAAGAGGGCCTCGACGGCCTCGAAGATCCGCTGGTGGCGGGGGTCGTAGAAGGCGTCGGCCGGGAGGATCTCGATGGCCTTCGGGATCGCCTCGCGCTCGATGAGGAGCGCGCCCAGGACCGACTGCTCGACCTCGGTCGCCTGCGGCGGCATCCGCCCCGCCTGCTGCTGCATCGGGAGCACGTTGAGCGGGCGCCGGCTCCCGCCGGTCATCCGCTCGATGGGGACGCCCGGCATCGACTCGTCGATGCGGAGCGGGCGCTGCTGGAAGTCGTCGGGATCGGGCATCGGGAGGGGAGGGATGCGGGATGGAGGGATAGAGGGATGAGGGGGAGGCGGTCTGCCCATGCCTCCTCCATCCCTCCATCCCTTATCCCTCCGTCAGCTGGTCGTAGCGGGTGCGGAGGAGCTTGACGTCCTCCCACGTGGGCCGCTTCCACTGGGGGTTGCGGAGGAGCGCGGCGGGGTGGTACGTGACCAGGAGCGGGAGGCCGTAGAAGTCCTGGAACGTCCCGCGGAGGGACGCCAGCGACGACTTCTTCCCCAGCAGCCCGTTCCCGGCGCTCTTGCCGACGGCGAGGAGCACCTTGGGGCGGACGAGCGCGATCTGCTTGTAGAGGATCGGGATGTGGGCCTCGACCTCGTCGGCGAGCGGGTCTCGGTTGTTCGGCGGTCGGCTCTTGAGGATGTTCGTGATGTAGACCTCGGGGCGCTTAAAGAGGACGGCCTCCAGGATCTTGTCCAGGAGCTGCCCGCTCCGGCCGACGAACGGCTCGCCTTGGCGGTCCTCGTCGGCGCCCGGGGCCTCGCCGATGACCATGAGGTCGGCGTCGGGGTCGCCGGTGCCCAGGACCGGGTGGATCCGGTCGCGGTCGATGGGGACGAGCTCGGTCTCGTCGAGCCAGGCGTAGACCTCGTCGAGCGAGGTCATGTCGCGGAGCGGGGAGTCCTCGGGGATGAGGGCCTCGATCCGCTCGTAGGGCGAGAGGGCCTCGTCCTGGCTGGGGTCGGGGAGGGCTCCAAACAGGTCGGGCACGTCGTCGGGGGAAGCGGGGGCGTCGGGGGGCGGGGTGGCCTCTTGGGGCTCGGGCGCCGGAGTGGGCGCCCCGCCCCGCCGGGGCGTCTCGGGCGGGGCGGCCGTCGGGAGGTGACCCTCGGCTTGCCGTTGGCCGGCAGGAAGGGGGGGCTCGTCGGGGGCGGGGGGCGCGGCCTCTGCGAGGAGCGGCGGCTCGTCGGCGAGGGGCTCCCACTCGGGCCGCTCTTCGGCGAGGGCCGCCGCCGCCGCGGGCTCGGCGCCCGCGCGGTACCGCGTCGGCCCGACGATGGCGCGCTGGAGCGCGAGGAGGCCGCGGGCCTCTCGGAGCAGGTCGGGGAGAGAGGCGGCGTCGGCCACGGGTACGGTCGGGGGGACCGGTCAATGTATCGGGCGGGGCGGCCCTCCGCAACGGCGGTGGATAAGGGTGTGGACAACCCGCTCGACCTTCACCGCCCCGCCCCGCGGCGGAGGAGCGGCTGTCGTAGAGCGACGTGCAGGGAGGTACAGGGTACTCGGTACGAGGTACATGCGCCGAGGCCAGATTGGGCCGTCCCTCGTACCCCGTACCGACTCAAAGGGTGCCCTAAGCGCCACCCCGCCCGCAGAGCACTTCGAGCGGGGCGGGCACGGAACTGCCCCCTCCTCTCAGGCCCCGAGCGCGGCGCGGACGGCCGGCGCGATCCGCTCGGCCCAGGCGGCGTAGGCCGCCCCGCTCGGGTGGAGGCCGTCGGCGGCGACGAGCGCGCCCTGCTCCCGCGAGAGGGCCGTGACGTCGACCCACCTCGCCCCGGCGGCGTCGGCCTCGGCGCGGGCGGCGGCGTTGAAGGCGTCGACCTCGCGGCCGATCTCGGCCGGCGTCCGCACGGGCACGTCGGCGTCCTCGGGCGGGGCGGCGCCGTGCGGCGTGCGGCCCCAGTCGGGGATCGAGACGACGACGACGCGCTCCGCCCTGCCCGTTTGCGGTCCGCCGGTTTGCGGTCCGCCTGCGAGGGCGACGGCGCGCGCGAGGAGGGCGGCGAACCGGGCGCGGTAGGCGTCGGCGTCGGGCCGCCGGTACTGGTCGTTCACGCCGATGAGGAGCGTCACGGCGTTGGCGGGCTCGGACAGACCGCGATCCGGCGGGGCGGCGTCGAGGGCGGCGGCGAGGTCCTCGGTCGTCCACCCGGTCTGCGCGACGACCGTGGGCGGGGCGACGTTGAGGCCGTCCGTGCGGAGGGCGGCGGCGACGCGGGCGGGCCACGCCTCGTCGGGCGCGACGCCCTCGCCGACCGTGTACGAGTCGCCCAGGCAGAGGAGGCGCGTCACGCGGGCGGGGCGGCGTCGTGCGGGGCGGCCGTGACCACGTCGAGGAGCGCCGCGGCAATCTCGGCCTTGGGCGCCGTCGCGATCTCGACGCGCTGGCCGCCCCGCCCGAGCAGCGTCAGGCGGTTGGTGCCGGTGCCGAAGCCCGCGCCCGGCTCGCCCTGCACGTTGAGGGCGATCCAGTCGAGCCGCTTCCGCTCCAGTTTGGCGCGCGCGTGGGCGTCGCCGTCGTGCGTTTCGAGGGCGAAGCCGACGAGCGTCTGGCCGTCGCGGCGGCGCTCGCCGAGCGCGGCGAGAACGTCGGGCGTGCGGCGGAGGCGGAGCACGAGGTCGCCCTCGCCCTTTTTCAGCTTCTGGTCCGAGGGCTCGGCCGGCGCGTAGTCGCTCACGGCCGCCGCCGCGACCACGAGGTCGGCCTCGACGGCGAGCGCGGCCGCCAGCATCTCGTCGGCCGTCTCGACGTCGACGCGCTCGACGCCGGGCGGGGTGGCGAGCGTGACCGGTCCCGCGACGAGCGTCACGCGCGCGCCGCGCCGCGCCGCGGCCTCGGCGACAGCGAACCCCATGGTCCCGGTCGAGCTATTGGACAGGAACCGGACCGGGTCGATGGCCTCGCGCGTCGGTCCGGCGGTGACGAGGACGCGGACGCCGGAGAGGGATGGGGGATGGAGGATGGAGGGATGAGCGCTCCCGCCCGGCTTTGGACCCTCTGCCCATCCCTCTTCATCCCTCCCCATTCCCGATCCCTCCCCGCCCCGCCCGGGCGGGGCGGCCAGCCACTCGCCGATCCGCCGCGCGAGGTCCTCGGGCTCCGGCAGGCGGCCGTCGCCGACGAGCCCCGACGCCAGTTCCCCGTGGGCGGGGTGGACGACCGTCACGCCGTCGGCCTGGAGCGTCGCCACGTTGCGCCGGGTGGCCGGGTGGCCCCACATGTCGTGGTCCATGGCCGGCGCCACCAGGACCGGGCACCGCGCCGAGAGCACGACGGCCGTGAGCATCGAGTCGCAGAAGCCGCCGGCCAGCTTCGCCAGCGTCTGCGCCGTCGCCGGGGCGACGACGACGCCGTCGGCCCAGAGCCCGAGCTCGACGTGCTTGGTCCACGCCGTCTGCGCCGCGCCGGCGTCGGGGAACAGCGGCCCGAGCACCTCGCGCCCGGCCAGCGTCGCGACGGTCAGCGGCGGGATAAAGCGGGCCGCCGCCGCCGTCATCACCGGCTGGACGTCCGCCCCGCCCTTGACGAGGCGCCGCACGAGGTCGGCGGCTTTATAGGCCGCGATGCTCCCCGTGATGCCGAGGACGATCTTTTTGCCTTCGAGCGGCACAGCGGGGCGGGGTGGAGCCGTCGCTCTTCGGGGGAGGACGCACCCCGTACCAAGTACCCTGTACCAGCTCTAGGCTCCGTCGCCTTCGCTGGCGGTCGGGTTGCGGAAGTAGAGCTCGCCGTCCTGGAGCTCCTCGATGGCCGCGCGGCTGGGCTTCGGCTGGCGCTCGTACTCGAGCGAGATGCGGAGCTGGTCCTCGTTCGAGCGGAGCTCCTCGGCCGGGTCGAGCGCGAGGTCCTCGAAGTAGCTCAGCCGCTGGTCGAGCTCGGCCTTCGTCTTCGAGGCGAGCTGGCGCGCTCGCTTCGAGATCACCGTCACGGTCTCGTAGAGGTTGCCGGTCTCGTCGGCCAGCTTCGTCGTGTCGAGGGTCTGGATCGCCATGGGTCGGAGGGGGAGCGGGTAGCTAGAGAGCGTACGCGCGGGCGGGGCGGGGCGGGGCTAAGAATCCAGGAAAGCGCGGACGCGCGCGGTCGTCTCGCCGACGGCCCGCTCCAAATCGTCGTTGACGACGGTCGCGTCGAACTCGTGGGCGTAGCCGAGCTCCATCTTGGCCCGTTCGAGGCGGACGGCGATCCGCTCCTCGTCCTCGGTCCCGCGCGCGTGGAGCCGGTCGGCGAGGGCGGCCAGGCTGGGCGGCTCGACGAAGAGCGTGAGCGCGGCGCCGCCGAAGAGCCGCTTCACGTTGAGCGCCCCCTTGACGTCGATGTCCAAGACTACGGCGCGGACGCCCTCGGCCCGCGCCGTTCGCTCGACCTCCTCGCGGAGCGTCCCGTAGAACCGGCCGGGGTAGACCTCCTCGTGCTCGACGAAGTCGCCGGCGCTCAGGCGGTGCAGGAACTCCTCGGGCGAGAGGAAAAAGTAGTCGACCCCGTGGGCCTCGGCTGGGCGCGGCTCGCGCGTCGTCGCGCTCACCGAGAACTGGAGGCCGGGCACCTCGGCCATCAGCCGCCGCGCGATCGTCGTCTTGCCGGCGCCGCTCGGGGCGGTGAGCACGAGGAGCTTCATGAGAACGCTGAACGATGAATGATGAACGACGAAGGGGCGGGGTGGGCGGTCTCGCTCGTCGAACACCCCTTCAGCATTCGCCGTTCAGCGTTCAGCGTTCAGACCACGTTCTGGACCTGCTCGCGGATCTTCTCGACCTCCTCCTTCATGGCGACCGCGAGCCGCGTGAGCTCGGCGTCGTTGGCCTTCGAGCCGACCGTGTTGACCTCGCGGCCGATCTCCTGGGCGAGAAAGTTGAGCCGCCGCCCCACCGGCTCGTCCAGCGCCAGCGCCTCACGGAACTGGCCCAGGTGCGACCGCAGGCGGACGGCCTCCTCGGTCACGTCGAGCCGGTCGGCGAGCAGGACGGCTTCGGCTTCGAGGCGGCCGGGTTCGAGCTGCCCCGCCGCCACGAACTCGTCGAGGCGCTCGTGGAGCCGCGCGCGGGCCTCCGTGGTCCGCTCCGGCGCCCGCGCCTCGACGGCCGCCGCCCCGCCCTCGATGGCGTCGGCGCGGGCGGCGAGGTCGTCACGGAGCGCCGCGCCCTCGGCCCGGCGCATGGCGTCGAGGGCGCCGAGCGCCTCGGCCAGCGCCGCCTGGACCGCCCGCCACCCCGCCCCGTCGTCGGGGGCGGGGCGGGCCACGAGCACGTCGGGCAGGCGGAGCACGTCGGCCAGCGTGACGGCGGCGGCGCCGAGCCCGGCGGCCTCGGCCGCCTCGCGGAGCAGGGCGCCCGCCGCGCGGGCCGTCTCGGCGTCCACGCGCAGGCCGCTCGCCGCCCCGCCCGCGCGGCTCAGCGACACGTGGACGGTCGCCGTGCCGCGCCCGATGGCCTCTTTGACGGTGGACTGCACGGCCGTCTCGTGCTCGGCCAGGTCGCCCAGCCCGCGGACCGTGGCCTCGGCGTAGCGGCCGTTGACGGTGCGGACCTCGACGGTCGCCTCGGCGCCGTCGGCGGCGGCGCTCCCCCGCCCGAACCCGGTCATGCTGCGGATCATGGGGCGGGGCGGGGCAGAACGGGGCGGGGCGGTCGGTACGGAAGAGCCCCGGCCTGCGGGGCAGGGCCGGGGCTCCGTGCGGAGAGAGAGGGATTCGAACCCTCGGTACCGGAAACCGGCACACGCGCTTTCCAGGCGCGCCCCTTCAGCCACTCGGGCACCTCTCCGGGGAATGCGGAATGAGGAATGTAGAACGCGGAAGGGAGTCCGAGAGCCGCCCCGCCCGTCCTGACGGCCCCTTCACCATTCCGCGTTCTCACTTCCACATTCCTAGACCTTCATGATGTCGGCCTCCTTGGCCTCGAGCGTCCGGTCGATGCGGCCCGTGTAGCGGTCGGTCATCTCCTGGAGCCCGCCCTCGGCCTCGTACTCCATGTCCTCGGAGAGCGACTCGGCCCGCGACGTCTTCTTGATCTGGTCCTTGGCCGTGCGGCGCGCGTTGCGGATCGAGATTTTGGCCTCCTCGCCCTTGGTCCGGGCCGTCTTGGCGAGGTCGCGGCGGCGCTCCTCGGTCAGCGGCGGGATCGAGATCAGGATCTGCTGACCGTTGTTGGTCGGGTTCAGGCCCAGGTTCGCGTTCGCGATCCCGCGCTCGATGGCCCCGATCGTCCCCTTGTCGTACGGGGCGACCGTGAGGAGGTCGGCCTGGGGCGCGGCCACGTTCGCCACCTGGTTCAGCGGCATCGTGCTCCCGTACGCCTCCACGCGGACGCTGTCGAGCATCTGAGGCGCGGCGCGGCCGGCGCGGACCGTCGCGAGCTCGCTGACGAGGTGGTCGAGGGCGGCGTCCATCTGCATCTCGGCCTCGTCGAGGGCCTCCTGGAGCTGCGGGTCGATCATGGTGTGCGGGCGGGGTGGGGGGAGGAAAGCGCCCGCCCCGCCCGGGCCGTCTGCTCCGGGGCGGGGCGGGGCGGGCTAGGCGAAGACGACGGGCTCGAGGTCGACGTCCCAGTGGACCGTCGTCCCGACGTTCTCGCCGCGCAGGACGCGCGTGAGGGCGCCCGGCCGGTTCATGTCGAACACGATGAGCGGGAGCCCGCCCTCCTTGGCGAGCGTGACGGCCGTGAGGTCCATGACCTGGAGGTCGCGCTGGATGACCTCGGCGCCGTGGATCGTGTGGTAGCGCTGGGCGTCGGCGTCAGTCTCGGGGTCGGCCGTGAACACGCCGTCAACGCGGGTGCCCTTGAGGATGACCTCGGCGTCGACCTCGGCGGCGCGGAGCGCGGCGGCCGTGTCGGTCGAGAAGTAGGGGTGGCCGGTGCCGGCCCCGAACACGACGACCCGGCCCTTTTCGAGGTGGCGGATCGCGCGGCGGCGGATGAACGGCTCGGCGATCTCGTTCATGTCGATGGCCGAGACCAGCCGCGTGTCGAGGCCGACCGCTTCGAGCGCGTCTTGGAGCGCCATCGCGTTGATCATGGTCGCCAGCATGCCCATGTAGTCGGCGTGCGCGCGGCTCGACATCTGGGCGCCCTGCGGCGAGACGCCGCGGAAGATGTTGCCCCCGCCGATGACGAGCGCCACCTGGGCGCCGGCGTCGACGGCTTCTTTGACGTCGGCGGCGTAGCGGCCGAGGACGCCGTGGTCGATCCCGAACTCGCGCTCGCCGAGCAGGGCCTCCCCGCTCAGCTTGAGGAGCACGCGGCGGTACCGCAGGCCGCCGGTCGTCGTCGGGTGCTCGTCGTCGGCCTCGGGGGGCATGGGGGGCGGGGAGGCAGGACCAAAAAAGCCGCTCGGGCGGGGCGGCGGGGCACGCGGAAGGTACGCCGGCGCCGCGGCGCCGGGCAACGCAGCGGCGGCCGCCCCGCCCGAAATCGCCGCGTAGAGCGAGCCCGCCGGCGCCGTGGGCGGAGCCCAGCGGGGCGGGGCGGTTTAGCTTTGGCCGCCCCGCCCGCGCGCTCCGCGTTGCCCATGCCCGCCCCGCCCGCCGCCCCCGCCGACCCGCCCCGCCCCGGCGAGGGCTCGCGGGAGGTCACGCGCCGGGCGCTCCTGCGCGGCGCCCGGCGCCTGTTCTCCGAGCGGGGCTACGACCACGTCGGCGTCCGCGAGATCGCGGCGACGGCGAACGTCAATGCGGCCCTCATCAACCGCTACTTCGGGTCGAAGCTGGGGCTGTTCCAGGAGGCCGTCGCCGAGAGCTTTACGGTCGGCAACCTCCTCGTCGGCGACCGCGCCACGCTGGGCGACCGCCTCGCGCGCTACCTCGTGCGGCCCCGGCCGGGCGGCTTCGACCCGACGCTCGTGCTCCTCCGCTCGGCCGCGTCGCCCGAGGCCGGCGGCGTCCTCCGCGCGGCGCTCGCCGACGACGTCGCCGCCCCGCTCGCGGCCTGGCTGGGCGGGGCGGACGCCCGGGAGCGGGCCGGGCTCGTCGCGGCCGTCCTGTTCGGGTTCGCGCTCGGGCGCGACGTGGCCGCCGTGCCGGCCCTCGCCGACGGCGACCGCGCGGCGCTCGCGGGCCACCTCGGCGCCGTCCTCCAGCGCCTCATCGACGGGGCCTAGCGGGCGGGGTGGCGGGTCGGGGGGCGTAGCTTGGCGGCTCTCCCCCGACGCACGATGGGCTTTGACTCGAACGGCGCCCGCTTTCTCCTCTCGGCGCGCGAGCGCGGGGCCTCGTTCGAGCGGACGCTCACCCTCGGCCACCAGGACCTCCACCTCGCCCCCGAGGAGCGAGCCCAGATCCTGGCCGACTACGGGCTTGCCGACGCGCCGCTCACCGACGGCCCCGGCTTTCTCCGGCACCTAGGGGCCGACGACGTCGCCGCGCTCGACGTGTCCAACTACGAAGGCGCTCGGATCCTGCACGACCTCAACGAACCCGTCGGCGAGGAGCACAAGGCGCGGTACTCGGCCGTGATCGACGCGGGGACGTTGGAGCACGTGTTCAACTACGCCGTCGGGCTTAAGAACGCGATGGAGATGGTGGCCGTTGGGGGGCACCTGATCACGATCAACCCGGCTAACAACTTTCTGGGCCACGGATTCCACCAGGCCAGCCCGGAGCTTTTCTTCCGGGCGCTCTCGCCGGCCAACGGGTACGAGATCGGCCGGGTGGTGCTGGCCGAAGAGGGCGGCGGCTGGTACCAGGTGACGGACCCGGCATCGGTGCGCTCTCGCGTCCAGATCGTCAACGAGCGGCCCACGTTCGTCATGGTCCAGGCCCGACGCACGGCCGACGTGCCGGTGTTCGCCGAGTGGCCCCAGCAGAGCGACTACGCCATGATCTGGGCCGACCATGCGGGCGAGCGGACCGCCGGCCAGAGCCCGCTCGTCCACGGCCTCCGGCAGCGGCTCCGTCACATCGGGCCGGTATGGCGGACGCTCCGGGCGCTCAAGACGACCGTCGCCGCGCCCGGCGAGCGGCGGCGGCGGTCGTTCCAGAACCGGACGCACTTCCGCCCCGTCGATCGCTGACGGGCGTCGACCACCCCGCCCCAAACGGCGCCACCCCGCCCGGGCAGCGCCGGGCGGGGTGGTCAGGACGTCGTCGGCGGAGAGGCGGCCGCGCCTCGTGCGAGCGGGCAGCGGGCAGGTCGCCCGCCCCGCCCGCATCCGTCACCCGCCGAGGGCGAAGCGGACGAACCGGCGGAGCTCGGCGTCCTGCTTTTTCAGCATCTGCTCGACGGTCATCGAGGAGTCTTTCACGAACGGCTGCTCGACGAGCACGTTGTCCTTGAAGTACCGCGTGAGCTTGCCCTCGGCGATCTTGTCGAGGATCTGGTCGGGCTTGCCCTCGGCGCGGGCCTGCTCGCGGCCGATCTCGCGCTCCTTGTCCTGCGTCTCCTGCGAGACGTCGGCGCGCGTGGCGGCCACGGGGTTCATGGCCGCGGCCTGCATCGCCACGTCGCGGCCGGCCTCGGCGAGGTCGCCCGAGCCCGTCATCTCGACGAGCACGCCCAGCTTAGCGCCGGGGTGGATGTAGTCGACGACGGTCCCGCCGTCCTGGGCCTCGACGGTCTCGAAGCGGCGGACGTCGATCTTCTCGCCGATCTTGCCCGTCATGGCTGTGAGCGCCTCGCCGAGCGGCTGGCCGTCGACCGGGACCGCCTGCGCGGCGTCGAGGTCGGCGGGGCGGGCGTCGAGGAGGGCGTCGGCGACCTTCTGGGCGAACGTGACGAACTGGTCGTTGCGGGCAACGAAGTCGGTCTCGGAGTTGACCTCGACGATCACGCCGACGTCGCCGCTGTCGGTCGTCGCGGTCACAATGGCGCCCTCGGTGGCGTCACGGTCGGAGCGGCTGGCGGCCACCTTCTGGCCCTTTTTGCGGAGGATGTCGATGGCCTGGTCGAAGTCGCCGTCGGCCTCGACGAGCGCCTTTTTGCAGTCCATCATGCCCGCGCCGGTGGCCTCGCGGAGCTGCTTTACGTCTTGTGCGGAGATTGCCATGTCGGTCGGTCTGGAATGTCGGATGCGGGGTCGGGCGGGGCGGACCCGACGGGCACGTAGCCCCGAAAGCGAGACGGGGACACGACGGGCCGGGCGGCGCGGCGTGTCCCCGTCGGGCGGCGTGGGCGGCCCCGGCGGAGCGGCCCGAGGGCGGGGTGGAGCCCTCTAGCTGTTGTCGGTCTCGGCGTCGGCGAGCGTGACGACCTCCTCGGTCCCCTCGGTCTCGTCGTCGCCCTTCTTGGCCGTCTCCTCGGCCTGGGCGGCGCGCGTCGCGGCCTCGGCGGCGGCCTCCTCGCGCTTGGCGAGCCCGGACTGCCGGCCCTCGATGATGGCGTCGGCGATGACGCGCGTGAACAGCGCCACCGACTTCATGGCGTCGTCGTTGGCCGGGATCGGGAAGTCGACGAGGTCGGGGTCGACGTTGGAGTCGACGAGGGCGATGACCGGGATGCCCAGCTTGCGGGCCTCGTCGACGGCGATGTGCTCGCGCTTGACGTCGACGACGAAGAGGGCGCCGGGCACCTTGTTCATGTCGGAGATGCCGCCGAGCACGCGCTCGAGCTTTTCGAGCTCGCGCGAGCGCATGAGCCGCTCCTTCTTCTTGAGCCCGGCGACGGAGCCGTCGGCCTCCTCGCGGCGGAGCGTCTCCATGCGCCGGAGGCTGCCGCGGATGGTCTGGAAGTTGGTGAGCATCCCGCCCAGCCAGCGGTCGACCGCGTAGGGCATCCCGCACCGCTCGGCCTCCTCGCGGACCACGTTCTGGGCCTGCTTCTTGGTCCCGATAAAGAGGATGTTCCGGCCCTGCGACGCGAACCGCGCGGCGGCCTCGGCGGCCTGGTCGAGGAGCGTCTGGGTCTGCTTGAGGTCGAGGATGTGGATCCCGTTCCTCTCCATGAAGATGTACGGAGCCATCTTCGGGTTCCACCGGCTCGTGAGGTGGCCGAAGTGGGCGCCTGCGCGGAGCAGGTCTTCGATCGGAAGGCGGGCCATGTTGGCTGTGGGCAGTCGCCGGCCGCGGAGGGCCGGGCGGGGTGGTTGGGGCCTCCCCCGCCGTCGCTCGCGCGGCCGACCCGCCCCGCCCGAGGGCGGTCCGACCAAGCCGGTCGGCGGGCACCCGGCCGCGCGTCGGGCGGGGTGGGGGATGAATGCAGTACGGGGTCCAGGTACGGGGTACGAACTCCGGGAGCGGCGTACCGAGTACCCTGTACCTCGTACCCGCGAAGCTTAGCGCTTCGAGAACTGGAACTTCTTACGGGCCTTGGGCTGGCCGGGCTTTTTGCGCTCGACCATGCGGGGGTCGCGCGTGAGGTAGCCGGCGTCGCGGAGCGGCTTGCGGAGGTCCTCGTTGAAGTCGATGAGCGCGCGGGCGATGCCAAGCTGGATGGCCTCGGCCTGGCCGGTGAGCCCGCCGCCCTTCGCGTTGACGAGGACGTCGAACTGGCCGCGGAGCTCCGTCAGGTCGAGCGGGGCGGTGGCGGCGCGCTGGCGGATCTCGGTCGGGAGGTACTCCTTGAGCTCGCGCTTGTTGACGACGACGTTGCCGGAGCCGGGGCGAAGGTAGACGCGGGCGACCGACGTTTTGCGGCGGCCGACGGCCTGGTACTGGGTTGCCATAGATGCGGGGTACAGGATACAGGGTTCGGGGTACAGTCCGGCGTGGGCACGGGGGCGGGGTGGCCGCGCCTCGTACCGAGTACCCCGTACCGCGTTAGATGTCGAGGGGCTCGGGCTGCTGGGCCTCGTGCGGGTGGTCGGGGCCGGCGTAGACGTGGAGCTTGCCGAGCATGGCGCGGCCGAGCTTGTTGCGCGGCATCATGCCCTTGACGGCGTTCTCGACGATGAACTCGGGCTTGTGGTCGCGGAGCTCCTTCGGCGTCCGCTGCTTGATGCCGCCGGGGTAGCCGGAGTGCCGGAAGTAGAGCTTGTCGGTCTCCTTCTTGCCCGTGAACCGCGCCTTGCCGGCGTTGACGACCACGACGTGGTCGCCGACGTCCATGTGGGGCGTGTACTCCGGCTTGTGCTTGCCGCGGAGGATCGTGGCGACGCGGGCGGCGAGGCGGCCGACGACGAGGTTCTCGGCGTCGACGACGTGCCACGCCGCTTCGACGTCGCCGGGCCGGGCGCTGTAGGTCTTGAACGAGGTCGTGTTCATGGGTCTGTCGGGGCCGGGGGGCCGGCGCGGGCGCAAAAAGAGGGCGGGGCGGGCGGGGCTCCTCCGCGCAGACGTGCGCGGGAGGGCAGCGGTCCGCTCCGCGGCCGACGGGCCGACCGGGCGTCTACGGCAGACGGGGGCCGGGGCAGTCGAGCCTGGGAAGCTAGAGGGCAGGCGGGGCAGGGGCAACGTCTGGGACCCGGCCGGACGGCCCGGATGGGCGAGTTCAAGGGTTCTTCCTCGGTAAGAGCGCGCGCTCTATCTTCACCGTCTGCCCAGGTATGCCCACGGATTCGACGGCTCACTGTGTCCGACATCTCCTTCGAACGGCTCGACGCCGTCGCCGCCCGCCTCCCCTTCTCCGTCGACGACTACGGCGCGGCCGCGGCCGCGTTCGTCCGCTGGCGGGCCGGGGGCGGGGCGGCCGACTGGGAGGCGGCCGTGACCTGGGCGTACTGCTACTCGCTCCGGTACCTCTACGTCCGGTTCGCCCGCGAGCCTGCCGCGGCGTCGGCCGACGTCGAGGCCGTCGTCGACCGGACGTTTATGCGCGTGCTCGACAAGCTTGACGAGGTCCGGGACCCGTCGAAGTTTCCGCAGTTCGTGAGCGTCGTGTGCAAGCGGGCGCTCCTCACCTACCGCGAGCGGTGCCGGCCGACGGCGGCGCTCGACGAGGAGCGGATGGCCGCCCCGCCCCGCCCGGAGTACCTCGACGGCGACCTCGTGCGGTGGGCCGTCGGCCGGGCCGTCGACGCGCTGCCCCCGGCGCTCCGCGTCGTGGCCCGGATGCGGCTCCTCGACGGCGCCCCCTACGCCGACGTGGCCCGCGCGACCGGGCACGCGCTGCCGACCGTGCGGACCTACCTCTCGAAGGCGGTCCGCCGGCTGCGCGACGACCCCCACCTCCGCGCGCTCGCGTTCGACGACGTGCTCCCGGTTGGGGCAATCCCCGAACCCGAGGGCGGGGCGGTGTAGCGAGGTTGCACGCGCGGTCGGGCCGCGTCTACCGCCCGACCCGCCCCGCTCTTGTGGACGACCTCGGCCCCCTGATCGACGACTACCCCGCCCTCTCGCCTGAGGAGCGGGCGGACGTGGAGGCGCGCGTGGCCGCGGCGCCCGAGTGGGCGGCGGCTCTGGCCGCGGCCCAGGAGTTTGCCGCCCTCCTCGACGCCGCCGCGCCCCGCCCCGCCCCGCCCCCGGCCGGCGGCGACGGGCAGCGCCCGGACGACGCGGCGGCCGCTCGCCTCCGTGCGCTGCTCGCCGAGGCCGAGGACCCGGTGCAGAAGTTCGAGCGGCTGACCGGCCAGCCCCTGCCCGATCTGCCGCCCCGCCCGACGCCGAACGGCAAGGGCGGCGGCCGAGCGGGGCGGGGAGGCGCCGCCGCGGTCGTGGTCCTCCTGGCGCTGTGGGGCGGGGTGGCCGCTCAGTCCGCCGCCACGGCGCCGGAGCGCGCGCGCGTCGCGGACGTCGGGGCGCTGGCGGACGTGGATCCGACCGCCCGGGGCGGGGTGGAGCCGCTGGCCGCGCGGCTGGACCACGCCCTGAGCCGCGTGGCGGACGCGCGGCGTGGAGCGCCGAGCCGCCCCGCCCGCTACGACGCGGACGCGCTGGCGACAGCGGCGGCCGACCTCGGCGGACTCGTGGCCGAGGCGCCGGCGGGCTCAGCGGTCGCGCAGGAGGCCGGCCTCGCGCGTGGACGCGTCCTCCTCCACCTGGGCCGCGACGCCGACGCCGCGCGGACGCTCGGCGCGCTCGTCCGCGACGGCGGCTACCGGGCGCCCGAGGCGCGGCGCCTGCTCGACTGGGTCCGCGCGGGCGGGGCGAACGAACGGGACGGGTGACGGCGCGCTGACACCGCCGCTCGGTAGCTTCCCGACCGCCCCGCCCGGCGGGTTCTCCCTCTGAGTCTGCCCGTTAGGTTTTCGCCTCCAGGACCGCCCCGCCCGTGTACGCATACGTTTCCGGCACCCTCGCCGAAAAAAGGCCGACCGAGGCCGTCATCGACGCCGGCGGCATCGGCTACCGGCTCCTGATCCCGGCCTCGTCGTTCGACAAGCTCCCGGCGGTCGGGAAGCCGGCCAAGCTGCTGACCACGTTCGTCGTCCGCGAGGACGCGCAGACGCTCTACGGGTTCGCGACCGACGGCGAGCGGACGGCGTTCGAGACGCTGACGGCCGTGAGCGGCGTCGGCCCCAAGCTGGCGCTCGCGGCGCTCAGCGCGATGAGCCCGGCCGAGCTCCAGAGCACGGTCGTCTCGGGCGACGTGGCCATGCTCACGCGCGTCCCGGGCGTGGGGAAGCGGAAGGCCGAAAAGCTCATCGTCGAGCTCAAAGACAAGTTCGCCGACCTCGACGGGCTCGAGCCGGCCGGCGCGCTGGGCAGCGGCGACTCGGCCGCCACGCAGGCCCGCGCCGACGCCCGCGCGGGCCTGGAGGCGCTCGGGCTGGGGCGCGCCGAGGCCGAGCGCCGGCTCCGCAAGGTGCTCCGCGCGAACCCGGAATCGCCCTCGGCCGAGGACCTCATCCGCCTCGCGCTGCGCGAGAGCTGAGGGCGGGGCGGCCGGGCGGGGCGCCGGGGCGGGGAGGAGAAGAGGACGGGAGGAGAAGAACCGCTCTGCGTACGACCGCCCCACCCGCCGCCCCGCCCTACGCCGCGACCGCGTCCAGGAGGGGCTCCGCCGCTTCCACCCCGCCCGAGCGGTCGAGGACGGCTTCGAGCGCGCCGAGGCACGCGAGGACTGGGCCGGGGCGGGCGCCCTCGCCCATCAGCCCGATCCGCCAGGCGCGGCCGGCGAGGTCACCCAGGCCGCCGCCGATTTCGAGGCCGTGCTCGTCGAGGAGCCGGCGCCGCGTGGCGGCGTCGTCGACGCCGTCGGGGATCCAGACGGCGTTGAGCTGGGGGAGCCGCTCGGCCTCGGGCACGACGAACGCGAGGCCCAGCGCGTCGAGCCCGGCCGCGAGCGCCCGGTGCATCCGGCGGTGCCGCGCCCACGCCGCCTCCAGCCCCTCGCCCTGGAGCCGCCGGAGCGCCTCGTGCAGCGCGTAGATCATGTTGACGGGCGCCGTGTGGTGGTACGCCCGCTTCGCCCCGTCCGCGTTCCAGTAGCGGGCGACGAGCGAGACGTCCAGGAACCACGACTGCACCGGCGTCTCGCGCGCGTCCATGCGCTCGAGGGCTCGGTCCGAGAACGTGACGGGCGAGAGCCCGGGCGGGGCGGCGAGGCACTTTTGCGTGCCGCTGTACACGGCGTCGAGCCCCCAGTCGTCCACGCGGACCGGCACGCCGCCCAGGCTCGTGACGGTGTCGGCGACGACGAGGCAGCCGTGGTCGCGGGCGATCCGGGCCAGCGTCTCGGCGTCCGACAGCGCGCCGGTCGAGGTCTCGGCGTGGACGAACGCGACGACCTCGGCCTCGGGGTGTTCTACCAGCGCGTCGGCGAGCGTCTCGGGCGGGACGGCCCGGCCCCACTCGGCGTCGACCACGACGGCCACCCCGCCCGCCCGCTCGACCATCTGGCGGAGCCGGTCGCCGAACACGCCGTTCCGGCACACCACGACCGTCGTCCCGGGCTCGACGAGGTTGTCGACGCACGCCTCCATGCCGGCCGTGCCCGGGCCGGAGACGGGCATCGTGAGCCGGTTCTGGGTCAGGAACGTCTCTTGGAGCAGCCCTTTCGTCTCGTCCATGAGGTCCACGAACGCCGGGTCGAGGTGGCCGATCGTGGGCCGGGCGAGGGCGGCGAGCACGTCGGGCGAGACCGGCGACGGGCCGGGTCCCATCAGCGTGCGGGCGGGGGGGGCGAACGATTCGGGCATGGGGGTCAGGTACGGGGTGCGAGGTATAGGGTACAGGTGCGACGCGCGAGAGCGGGGCGGTTCCACGCGCGGCCACCCCGCCCCGCCCCGTGCGCGCGAGCGTCGGGAGAGGGCGGGGCGGTTGGCGACGTGGGCGGGGCGGGGTGGAAGAGAGGGGGACGTGCGGGATGAGGAGAGGCGTGGGCTCCCTCTGCCCATCCCTCCGTCCCGCATCCCCCATCCCTCCCCCTAGAACTGCTCCGCCTCGGTCGAGTGCTGCATGGCGCCCGTCGAGGCAGCCCCGCCCGTGACCACGTCGCGGACGCGGTCGAAGTAGCCCGTGCCCACCTCGCGCTGGTGCTTGGTGGCCGTGTAGCCGCGGCCCTCGTCACCGAACTCGGCCTGCTGGAGCCGGCTGTAGGCGGCCATGCCCTCGCGGGCGTAGCCGTGGGCGAGGTCGAACATGGAGTGGTTGAGGGCGTGGAAGCCGGCGAGCGTCACGAACTGGAAGGCGTAGCCCATCGCGCCCAACTCGCGCTGGAAGCGGGCGATCGTGTCGCGGTCGAGGTGGGCCTCCCAGTTGAACGAGGGCGAGCAGTTGTAGGCCAGCTTCTTGCCCGGGAACTGGGCGTGGATGGCTTCGGCGAACGCGCGGGCCTCGTCCAGGTCGGGGTGGCCCGTCTCCATCCACAGGAGGTCGGCGTAGGGGGCGTAGGCGAGGCCGCGGGCGATCGAGGCCTCGATCCCGCTCGTGACCGGGTAGAACCCCTCGGTCGTCCGCTCGGCGTCGGTGCGGATAAACGGGCGGTCGCGCTCGTCGACGTCCGACGTGAGCAGCGTGGCGCTGTCGGCGTCGGTCCGCGCGATGAGAACCGTGGGGACGCCGGCGACGTCGGCCGCGAGCCGAGCGGCGACGAGCTTGGTCACGAACTCGCCGGTCGGTACGAGGACCTTGCCGCCCAGGTGCCCGCACTTTTTCTCCGACGCCAGCTGGTCCTCGAAGTGGACGCCCGCCGCGCCGGCCGCGACGAGCGCCTTCATCAGCTCGTGCGCGTTGAGCGCCCCGCCGAAGCCGGCCTCGGCGTCGGCCACGATGGGCGCGAGGTAGTGCGTCTCGTCCGCCCCGCCCGCGGCCCGCTCGCTCCACGCGATCTGGTCGGCCCGGAGGAGCGCGTTGTTGATCCGCTCGACGACGGTCGGGACCGAGTTGGCCGGGTATAGGCTCTGGTCGGGGTAGACGTCGCCGGCGAGGTTGGCGTCGGCGGCCACCTGCCAGCCGCTGAGGTAGACGGCCTCCAGCCCGGCCTTCACCTGCTGCACGGCCTGCCCGCCCGTCATGGCGCCCAGCGCGTGGACGTAGTCGCGGTCCTGCATGAGCGACCACAGCCGCTCGGCGCCCAGCCGCGCGAGCGTGTGCTCGACGTGGACCGAGCCGCGGAGCGCGAGCACGTCCTCGGCCGAGTACGGGCGCTCGACGCCGTCCCAGCGGGGGTTCTCGGCCCAGTCGGTTTCGATGTCGCGGGCGGTGAGGAGGCGGGCAGCGTTCAGTTCCATGGGTCTGGGGTTCGGGGGTTCGAGGTTGTGCGGTTCAAGGTTTTTGCGTCGGGTCGGGCGGGGCGGTCCGTGCGGGCGTCGGCGTCGGGGCGCACACCGCCCCGCCCGCGTCGTGTGGGCGGGGCGGGGTGGTCAGGCCGCCGCGTCGGCGGTCGCGGGGACGGCCTCGACGGCGGCGCCGTCGCCGCCGGCGGGCGGGGCGGCCGCGGCGAGGTCGGACGTCGTCGTCAGGAACGGGCGCATCTCGGGCTCCAGGAAGACCGCGCGGGCGTCGTCGGCGGCGCGGGCGTAGCGCGCGAGCTCGCGGCCGAGCGCGTCGGCGTCGTCGCCGTGGGCGTCGCAGAGGGCGAGGAGGATGGCCTCCTTCTCCTCGCGGAAGACGCGGCGGACGAGGTCGTCCGTCACCGCCTCGCCCGACGCCAGCGTCACGCCGTGGCGGCGCCACTGCCACACCTGGGCGCGGCTGATCTCGAGCGTCGCGAGGTCCTCCATCAAGTCGTCCCAAGCCACGCAGCCCACGTCCTCGTTCCAGCCCTTGAGGTAGGCGATGCCGACGCGGACGTTCGTCCTGAGGCCGTCCATCGTGTACGGGCCGCCGCCCTGCGGCATGAGGTCGGGTCGGGCGGGGAGGTCCTCGGGGAGCACGCCGAGCTGGTTGTCCGCCCCGCCCAGCGCGTCCAGGAACGGGCGCATGGCCGGGCCGATGAAGTAGGGGTGCGAGACCCAGCAGCCGTCGTGGCCGATCGACGCCTCGAACTCCTTGTCGGCGACGACCTTCGCCGTCTGCGCCTCGCGCGTGGCGTCGTCGCGGCCCGGCGTAAAGGCGGCCATCCCGCCCATCGCGAGGGCGCCGTGGCGGTGGCACACGCGGATGAGCTCGCGGGCGTAGTCGCGCATCCAGGGCCGGTTCATGCCGATGTCCGCCCGGTCGCCCAGGACGCGGTCGGGGTGCTCGCGCAGGCACTTGATGTCGGAGAAGATCTTGTCCCAGCGGCCGCCGTTGAGGCCGGCGGCGTGGTCGCGGAGCTCGTAGAGCACGGCCTCCATCTGGAGCGCGGCCGGGAGCGTCTCGATGAGGAACGTGGCGCGGATCGTGCTCCGGTCCAACCCGAGCTCGTCCTCGACGAGCGCGAACAGGCGGCTCCACCAGCGGGCCTCGCGGTAGTGCTCGACCTTGGGGACGTAGTACGCCGGCGTCTTGCCGCGGGCGACGAGCGCGCGCGCGGTGTGGATCGCGACGAGGGCGAAGTCGAGGAGCCCGGCCGCCACGGGCTCGCCGTCGACGCGGACGTTGGCCTCGTCCAGGTGGAGCCCGCGCACGCGGGCCATGAGCAGCGGCATGTCGTCCGGGTCGAGCGCGTACGTCTTCACGACCGCCCCGCTCGCGTCGGTCTTGGTCGCGGTGAGCTCGCCGCGGGCGGCGCCGATCATGTTCTCGACGCCGGCCACGACGTTGGCCCACGACGGCTTGAGGCTGTCCTCGAAGTCGAGCATGGCCGCGTCGGCGCGCTCGCCGTCGGCCCCGCGCGAGAGCATGTTGATGACCATGCGGGCGTCGCTCACCGGGCCGGTGATCTCGACGCGCCGCCGCCGCATGTCGGCCGGGAGCCGGGCGACGCACCAGCGGCCGGCGGCGGCCGGGTGCTCGACGCGCTCGGGGAGCGTGCCAGCGTTCCACTCGGCCTGCCGCTCGGCACGGTCGGCGAGCAGCGCCGTGCGGTCGGCGTGGAGCGTGCGGTGGAGCCGGGCGACGAGCGCGAGCGCGTCGGGCGTGAGCACGCGGCGGGCGGCGGCGGTGTCGGCCGCCGCGTGGAGGGCGACGCCGTCGACGGCCGTGGGGGCGGGGCGGAAGCGGGCGGGGTAGGGCATGGGAGAGTCGTGCAGCGAACTTTCGCTAGGGTACGAGGCAAGCTCAGCTCTTGCCAGCGTAATTTCGCTGACATGCTTCAGGACTCCGAAATAAGCGATCTTCGGTTTGCCCTTCCGCTCTCAGCGAAAGATGGAAGCGCTTCCCACGCTTCCGACGCGTCGCCCACCCCGCCCGCCCTGTTCGTCTCATGCCCGATCGCCTCCGCCTCATCCTCGGCGTCAAGCTCCGCGCGCTCCGCCAGGAGCGGGGGCTCGGGCTGAAGGCGCTCGCCCAGAAGGCCGGCCTCTCCGTCAGCTACCTGTCCGAGATCGAGCAGGGCAAGAAGTACCCGAAGCCGGACAAGATCGTCGACCTCTCGGTCGCCCTCGGCGTGCCCTACGACGACCTCGTCTCGCTGCGCGTGGACAAGGGGCTAGGGGCGGTGAAGGAGGTGATCGAGAGCCCGCTGCTCCGCGGCTTCCCGTTCGACCTGTTCGGGGTCGACGCCGAGTCCGTCGTCCGCCTCTTGTCGCCGGACAAGGCCGGCGCGCTCGTGCAGGCCGTCGGCGACGTGACGCGGGCCTACGACGCGCGCGTCGAGGACCTCCTCCTGGCCGCGCTCCGGGCGTACCAGCAGATGCACGCCAACCGCTTCCCCGACCTGGAGGCGGCGGCCGAGCGGCTCCGCGAGCGGCTGGGGATCGAGGGCGTCCCGGACGCGGCGCGGCTCCGCGGCGTCTTGGAGCGCGAGCACGGCTACCGCGTCGAGACGGACACGCTGCCGGGGCACCCCGAGCTGGGCGCGTTCCGCAGCGTCCTCTCGCAGGGCGGGGCGGGACCCGCGGGCGGGGCGCAGGCCGCGGGCGGGGCGGTCCTCCACGTCAACGGCGCGCTCCGCGACGAGCAGCTCGCGTTCCTCTACGCCCGCGAGCTCGCGTTCCTCGAGCTGGCGCCCGACGACCGGCCGTTGGCGTCGCCGTGGGTCCGGGCGGAGCGGTTCGGGCAGGTGCTCGCCAACTTCGAGGCGTCGTACCTGGCGGGCGCGCTCCTGCTGCCGGCCGCCGAGATCGACGCCGTCCTCTTAGCTCAGGCCGACGCCGAGCGGTGGGACCCGGCCGCCTTCCTGGCCCTCCTCGACCGCTACCGCTCGACGCCGGAGATGCTGTTCCACCGGCTCACGCAGCGCGTGCCCGAGGCGTTGGGGATCGACGAGCTGTACTTCCTCCGCTTCCACCACGAGACGACGACCGACCGGGTCGAGCTGACGAAGACGTTCAACCTTAGCCGCGTGCCGGTGCCGCACGGGGTCTCTGCGGGCGAGCACTACTGCCGACGGTGGCCGGCGCTCCAGGCGCTCGCCGCCCTCGACGCCCGCCAGCGGACGGCGGCCGGGCGGGGCGGGACCGACGACGGGCCGGCCGTCGTGGCGCAGCGCCAGCACTTCGTGGCGGGCACGGCCGGCGACGCCGAGCCGGCCGACTTTTTCGTGCTGGCGGTCGCCCGGCCGCTCTCGCTCCGGCCGGGCGTGAACTCGGCCGTCTCGCTGGGCCTCCGCCTCACGCGCGCCACCAAACGGGCCGTCCGGTTCTGGGACGACCCCGCGCTCCCGCGCCTCGACGTCAGCCTGACGTGCGAGCGGTGCCCCATCGCGGACTGCCGCGTGCGGGCCGCCCCGCCCACGGCGCTCCGCGAGGCGGAGGCGGAGGCGGGGCGGCGCGCGGCGCTCGCGGCGCTGTAGGGCGGGGTGGCCTCTTCGGTGGCGCCAACGCAAACCGCCCCGCACAGGCATGTGCAGGGCGGGGCGGTGGGCTCTACTGGATTCGAACCAGTGACCTCGTCGATGTCAACGACGCGCTCTAACCAACTGAGCTAAGAGCCCGGGCGGGGCGGGCGCACACGCCCACCGCCGAGGCCGCCCAACATACGGCGGCGCCCCGGAGGCCGACAAGGGACGCGCCGGGGAGGGTTGGTGAAGGTGCCGCCCCGCCCGCCGGTATGACCCGGCCCGCCGCCCTGCCCTGTCGAGTTACGATTCCGCCCCGCCCCGCCCCGCCCTACCCCTCGCTGGGGACGTGCTCCCGCGGGCGGGGCGGGGGCGGACGCGTGACAAAGGTCCGTCCGATACCGCCCGCCCCGCCCGTGCGGCCCCGCTCAACGGGCGGGGCGGGCAGGCGATGGCACGCCGTTTGGGTTCAGCCCGGCGTCCCCCCGACCGCTATGACCGCCCTCAGTGCCCACGTTCCGTCCCAGCCCGCGCCGTCCGCAGACGGCGTGGAGGCCTCTGTGCGGCGGGCGCTCGAAGACGCCCACGGCGTCTCGGGAGCGTTCGCCGTCTCGCCGTGCGCGTTCCGGCGGCTCGACCCCGAGGCCGCCCGCCGCCTCGCCCCGCCCCGCCCCGCCGCCGCGGGCGGGGCGGGGCGGTGGATCCTGGTGACGTGCCGCTCGGCGGCCGAGGCCGAGCACCAGACCCACCTCCACGAGCGGTGCCTGACCGCGGCCCAGCGGTTTATGCTCTCGCTCTCGTGCGACGGCGTCGACAACGTGTGGTCAGGGCTCTCGGTGGACGCCGACGTCGTCCGCCGCGCCGGCGTCGAGCTGGACGGGAGCGTGCCGGTCGGCTTGATCCGGTACGGGTAAACGCCGGCGCCGTGGCCGGGAGATGGCGCAGCGTAGGTTCCGGGCTTCCCCCCGGTGCCCCGATGCTCCGCCCCGCCCTCGCCGTCGCTTTGTTCGCTGCCCTCGCGGGCGTCCCCGCGCTCGCGCAGCAGGCCGACCCTGCCGTCGTGGCGGACTCGGCGGCGGTCGATTCGCTGGCCGCCGACTCCCTCGCGCTCGCCGACTCCGGCCTCGTCGCGCGGACCGGGGCTGAGATCGACTCGATCGCCGTCGCCGCGATCACCGACACGACCACGCGCGTCGCCGACGTGCTCGGGAACGGGGTCGGGGTGGACCTGTTCGGGCGGACGCTGTTCGAGGTCTGGGGCGGGTTGGGGCCGTTCTCGCCCGAGGAGCGGGCGGCCGCCCTCTCGGACCGCCTCGCCGAGCTCGCCACGAACGGCGACGTCGACCCGGAGGGCCTCCGCATCGTCGACGGCAACGACCTCTCGCTCGTCCAGATCGGCCCCGTGACCGTGATGACGGTGACGAACGAGGACGCTCAGGCGCTCGGCGTGCCCCGGGCGCAGGCCGCCGTTGGGTACCGGCAGGAGATCATCAGCGGGGTCCGGGCCTACCGCGAGCAGGCCACGATCCGCGGCGTCGTCCAGAACGCCGTCGTCTCGGTCGTGGCCCTCGTGGTCCTCGTCCTCGTCCTCCGCGGGCTGGGGTGGCTCTTCGGGTGGATCGACCGCCGGACGGCGGCCGTCCGCGGGCGGGTCCTCCGCCCGGTCCGCATCGGGACGCTCGAAGTCGTCGGGCGCGACCAGGTGGCGAGGTTCGGGCGCGGGCTCGGCGCGCTCCTCCGCCTGGCCGTCTCGGCCGTCATCGTCTACGCGTTCCTGGCCTACGTGCTCGGGCTCTTCCCGTGGACCCGGAGCTGGAGCGAGAACCTCCTCAACGTCGCGCTCGCCCCGCTCCAGCGCCTCGGCGCGGTCCTCCTGTCGTCGGTCGACAACGTGATCGCGATCGTGGTCATCCTCGTCGTCGTCCGGTGGCTCATGCGGCTCTCGGACTACCTGTTCATCCGCGTCGAGCGGGGCGAGGTGCAGCTGGGCGGCTTCCACGCCGAGCTCGCCGACCCCACGCGGAAGATCGCCCGGTTCCTCCTGGGGATCCTGGCCGTCATGCTCATCTACCCGTACACGCCCATCGTCAACAGCCCCGTGTTCCAGGGGCTGACGGTGTTCCTGGGCATCCTGTTCTCGCTGGGGTCGTCGACGGCGATCGCTAACATGGTCGCCGGCATCGTGCTCACGTACTCGCGGGCGTTCCGCATCGGCGACCGCGTCAAGGTGGGCGACACGTTCGGCGACGTGGTCGAGAAAAGCTTCCTCGTGACGCGCATTCGGACGCCGAAAAACGAGGACGTCTCGGTCCCCAACGCGACCGTCCTCTCGAACCACATCATCAACTACTCGGTGATGGCCCGTGAGGGGAGCGGGGTCATCCTCCACACCGAGATCACGATCGGGTACGACGTCCCGTGGCCGCAGGTCCACCGGCTCCTGATCCAGGCCGCCCGCGACACGGCCGGCGTCGAGGCCACCCCGCCCCCGTTCGTGCTCCAGACCGGCCTGGGCGACTTTTCGGTCGCCTACCAGCTCAACGCCTACACCCGCGAGGTCACGCGGATGGCCCGGATCTACAGCGACGTCCACCAGCACGTCCAGGACCGCTTTGCCGAGGCCGGCGTCGAGGTCCTGAGCCCGACCTACGGGGCCTGGCGCGAGGGGCCGTCGACAGTCCCCGAGTATGCCGCGCTCCGCGACCTCGAGGGCCGCGTGGCCGTCGCCCCGCCGGCCGCCGAGACCGACGGCGCCGACGCGCCCGCCCCGCCTGAGCCCACGCCGCTCCCCGACGTCAAGCCGCCCCCGTTCCTGGGCGGGGCGGCCGGCGACGGGTCGTAGAATGCGGAATGGCGAATGCGGAATGGCGAATGCGGAATGGTGAAGGGGAGCCGCCCCGGCCTCGTTGCTCTACCCGGGGCGGGGTGGCCTGACCCGAGGAGCCTTTCTAATTCGCCATTCCGCATTCATCATTCCGCATTCGAATGACTCTCCACCACGCCCACCCCTGGGACGTCACGCCAAAGGAGGCCGTCCAGATCCAGCGCGAGCTCGCCCCGCTCGTGCGCGAGGAGCCGCTCGACTTCGACGCCGTGCGGACCGTCGCCGGCCTCGACGTGAGCGTCCGCGGCGACCGCGTGCGGGCCGCCATCGTGGTCCTCGACGTCCGCGACGACCTCCGCGTGGTCGACCAGGCCATCTGGGAGGGGCCGGTGGCGTTCCCCTACGTGCCCGGGCTGCTCAGCTTCCGCGAGGTCCCGGCCATCCTCCCCGCCCTGGAGCAGCTCCAGGCGCCGCCCGACGTCTACATGCTCGACGCGCAGGGGCGGGCGCACCCGCGGCGGTTCGGGCTCGCGTGCCACCTCGGCGTGCTCCTCAACGCCCCGGCGCTGGGCGTGGCCAAGACGATCCTCGTCGGCCGCCACGAGCCGCTGGACGAGGACAAGGGCGCCGCCGCCCCGCTCGTGCACAAGGGCGAGACGGTCGGGCTCGCGCTCAGGACGCGGGCGCGCGTGAAGCCGGTCTACGTCTCGGTCGGCCACCGCATGGAGCTCCGCGACGCGGGCCGCCTCGCGCTGCGCCTGGCCGTCAAGTACAAGCTCCCGCAGCCGACGCACCTCGCCCACCGCCTGAGCTACAAGGGCGAGCTGTAGCGGCCCGCCCCGCCCGAGCCGCCCCGCCCGCGGTCTCCGCGTATCATTGGCCGGGCGGGGTGCCTTCACCTCCTGCACCCGGTCCCACCCTATGAAGCTGGCAGAGGCCCTCCTCCTCCGGTCCGACCTCCAGAAGCGGCTCGAGCAGCTCAAGAGCCGGCTCCTGCGCAACGCGCGCGTCCAGCAGGGCGACGAGCCGTCGGAGGCCCCGGACCGGCTGATCGAGGCGTACGAGGAGGCGAGCGCCGAGCTCGAACGGCTGATCCGGCTGATCAACCGGACCAACCTGTCCGTCGAGATCGCCCCCGGGTTCACCCTGACCGACGCGCTGGCCCGCCGCGACGTGCTCCGCCTCCGCGCGGACACCTACCGCGAGCTCGCTCGCGCCGCGAGCGTGTCGCAGGACCGGTACCTCCGGTCCGAGGTCAAGTTCGTGAGCACCGTCGAGGTCCGGGCCGTCCAGCAACGGGCCGACGACCTGTCGCGCGAGCTCCGCGAGCTCGACGCGAGGGTCCAGGAGACCAACTGGCAGTACGACCTTATGGAGTGACGCCGGGCCGGAGCGATGGTAGCCGCCATCCGCGAGGGCGAGCGCAAACCCAGGCCGGGGGTAGCCGGCCACACACCAGACTAAAAATCTGGACCGCGCGATGGGCAGCGCATCGGGTCACCCCGAGCACCGTTCAGCCCCGCACAGTCACCTGTGCACCGGGCACCGCGCACCGTGCACGACCACGCGCTGACTCGCAGGCGGTGAGGGTGGGTAAGGGGTTGCTCCGGCTCCAGGCGAAGCGCGGGCGCAAAGCGGCGGAGGCCGCAAGCGGATCGCCCCGCCCCGGACCGCGCGCGGTCGGGCGGGGCGGGACCGTTGGCGTAGCGCCGTTGCATGCAACGGCGCTATAGCGTGGCGACCGGGGCGGGGTGGCGCGACGGCTCCTACGTTCATCACTCCCCGTGTCCTCTGCGTCAAATCGGCGGGGCGGGGCGGGGCGGCGGGGACTGAGGGCGCCGGTACGGCGTTTGTCACCGGACCCCCAAACGACTCCCACCCCGCCCGTAGAGTTCACCTGTGCGACGGCGGCGACGACCCCCGACGCATGGAAGCGACAGTTGGTACTGGAACACACGGCGGAGCCGGCGTCCCCGACGCCTTTGAGCACCCGCGCGGCCTGTTCTGCAACCGGACCCTCAACCTGAGGAAGATCCAGGCCGTCGGGTACGACATGGACTACACGCTCGTCCACTACCATGTGGCGCTGTGGGAGGAGCGGGCCTACAGCTACATCAAGAACGGGCTGGCGGCGCAGGGGTGGCCCGTCGAGGACCTCGTGTTCGACCCCGACCTCGTGGTCCAGGGCCTCGTCATCGACACGGAGCGGGGGAACGTGGTCAAGGCCAACCGCTTCGGCTACGTCAAGCGCGCGTTCCACGGGAGCACGCCGCTGGACTACGAGAGCCAGAAAAAGGCGTACCGGCGGACGCTCGTCGACCTCCACGACACGCGGTGGCGGTTTATGAACACGCTGTTCTCGATCTCCGAGGCGTCGATCTACCTCCAACTCGTCGACCTCCTGGACGCTGGGAAGCTGCCGGAGCGGCTGGGCTACGACGACCTCTACCAGACGGTCCGCCGGACGCTCGACGCGGCCCACCTCGAAGGGCTCCTCAAGGCCGAGATCCTGGCCGACCCCGACCGCTTCGTCGACGTCGACCCCGACGTGCCGCTCGCGCTGCTCGACCAGAAGGAGGCGGGCAAGAAGGTGCTCCTCATCACGAACTCCGAGTGGGAGTACGCCGCCCCGCTCTTGACCTACGCGTTCGACCCGCACCTGCCGGGCGACATGACGTGGCGCGACCTGTTCGACCTGGCGATCGTGGGCGCGCGCAAGCCGGCGTTCTTTTCGGAAGCCGCGCCCGCCTTCGAGGTCGTCGGCGAGGACGACGCCGGGCGCGCCGTGCTCCGCACGCAGACCGGCCTGCTCGAAGAGGGCCGCGCCTACGTCGGCGGCAACGCGTCGCTCGTCGAGGCCAGCCTCGGCCTCGCCGGGTCCGAGATCCTCTACGTCGGCGACCACGTGTTCGCCGACGTCAAGGCGTCGAAGAGCGTGCTCCGGTGGCGGACGGCGCTCGTGCTCCGCCCGCTCGAGGACGAGATCGAGGCGTTCAACGCGTGGCGCGGCGAGCAGGAGCGGCTGACGGTGCTGATGACCGAGAAGGAGCGGCTCGAAGCCTACTTCTCGGCCCTCCGCCTGGAGCGCCAGCGGAACGAGGGCGGCTACGGCCCGCAGACCGACCGGTCGCTAGAGTGGCTGACCGACCGGATCGACCAGACGCGCGAGCGGCTGCTCGCGATCGACGCCGAGATCGCCCCGCTCGCCGCCGCGTCGAGCCGCCTCGTGAACCCGCGGTGGGGGCCGCTCATGTGGGCCGGCAACGACAAGAGCCACTTGGCCCGCCAGATCGAGGCGTCGGCCGACGTGTACACGGCGCGCGTCTCCAACTTCCTCCACTACACCCCGTTCGTCTACCTCCGCAGCCCGCGCGGCACGCTCGCCCACGACCACGCGACGCCGCAGGCGGCCGGGCTGGAGCAGGCGGCCGACGACATGGGCCTCGACACCTTCGGCGAGGCCGGCGACGGCGTCCCCGGCGAGGCGCCCGCCTAGCCGCCCCGCCCGCACGCCTCGGGCGGGGCGGGCGGGGTGGCTGACTCAACTCTGCCTTTTACGGGGAAGCCTCCTCATCCAGCAACTCCACCCCGCCCGCGCCCTGAGGGCGGGGCGGCGCTCCACGACTCCACGCCTCTCTATGTCCACCCCGCTCTCTTCCGGCCAGCAGGCCGTCCTCGACGGCGCCGTCCGCTTCGTCCGCGACCAGGCCGGCCGCGTGGCCGAGACCGACCGGCCGACCGTCGACCCGCCCGAGGCCGCGTTCGGGACGCCGTTCGGGCTGGGCTACCTGTTTGGCGCCGTCGACGCGCTGTGCCAGGCGAACGGCGTGGCGTTCGACGGGATGGCCCTCGCCATCTTCGCCCTCACGCTGGACCAGGCCGTCGGGCGCCCGGCCGACGCGCTCCGCCGGCAGGCCCTGGACCTGGAGGCCGCCGGCGACGCCGACTTCGCACGGGGCCGCCGGTGGGGCGGCAACGAGGCGACGGGGTGGGCGCGCGGGCAGCACGAGCCGGTCGGCCTGGTGCACCTCGCGCACGGCGACGAGCACCGGATGCAGTAGGGGAGGCCCGCCCGCTCTAGCCGGCGCCGTTCCCGCCGTTCCCAGAGGGCGGGGTGGCGGTGTCGGGCGGGGAGGTCTCCGCCACGCCCCCGCACAGCGCGTCGGCGAGGGCGGGGAGGACGTCGCCGAGGCGGGCGTCGAGGGCCACGGCGGCGTGCCGGTGCCCGCGCGTCTGGCCCAGCGTGACGATGGCGACCGGCGTGCCCTCGGCCTCGGCCTGGCGCACGAAGCGGTACCCGCTGTAGACGGTCAGGCTGGACCCGACGACGAGGAGCGCGTCGGCGTCGGAGACGATCGCGCGGGCCGTCGCCACGCGCGGCTTGGGGACGCTCTCGCCGAAAAAGACCACGTCCGGCTTGAGCGCGCCGCCGCACGACGGGCACGCCGGTGGCTCGAAGCGGGCAACGGCCGCGGCCTCCAGCTCGGCGTCGCCGTCGGGCGCCGCCGCCCCGCCCGGGAGCGCGGCGTCGAGCCAGCCGGGGTTGCGGGCCTCCGCCTGCGCCTGGACGTCGGCCCGCGGCCAGAGGTGGCCGCAGGCGAGGCACGCGACGTCGGCGAGCGTGCCGTGGAGTTCGACCACGCGCCGCGAGCCAGCCCGCCGGTGGAGCCCGTCCACGTTCTGCGTGACGACGCCGGAGACGGCGCCGGCGGCTTCGAGGCGCGCGAGGGCTCGGTGCCCGTCGTTGGGGCGCGCGTCGGCCACGCGCGCCCAGCCTCGCGTGGCGCGCGCCCAGTAGCGCCGCCGCGCCTCGGCGTCGCGGACGAAGTCGTCGTACTGGACCGGCCGGCGCTCGACGTGGCGCGTGGTCGGCCCGCGGTAGTCCGGGATGCCGGACTCGGTCGAGATCCCGGCCCCGGCGAGGACCGCCGTCCGCCGTCCGTGGAGGAGGCGAGCCAGGGCGTCGAGCGAGGCGGCGGGCGGGGTGGCAGCAGTCATCGCGCGGGAACGGGGGCGGGGCGGCCGGCCGTGCCTGCCCCGCCCCTACGGCCCGGCGAGGACGAGGGCGGGGTGGGGCACGAGCGCGGTCTCCTCTGAGCCTTCCCCATCCTCGTCTCCGCGGCCGCCACCGGGCGGGGCGGCCTCCCGAGCCGCCGCCCCGCCCGTGGCGAAAGGGCATCGCGGCGCGCCCCGGTACGAAACCGGGCGCCGGCGCGTACGTTGCGGCCCCGGCTCCTCGTCCCCCCACGCCCATGCCGACTCCGCCCCGCCCCGCCCGACGCGGGCGCCTCCCCCTGCTCGCCGTCCTCGTCGGCCTCGCGGCCCTCACCGCCTGCGACACGACCAACCCCGGCGGCAACCTCGACCTCGTCGAGGGCACGTACTCGCTCGCTGAGCTCTCGTTCGACCCGACCACGACCGACCTCTCGACGGCCAACGTCATCGACGTTCTCGAACCCGGGAGCGCGCGGCTGACCATCTACAGCGACGGAAACGCGCTGCTCTCCTTCCGCCGTCTCCAGGGCGGGCTCACGCGCGTCGACCTCCGCCCGCGGGCCTCGCGCGAGCGCGTGACGCTGGAGGCCGTCCGCCGCGAGGACGAGGACTTTCTTGCCGACATCCTCCTCCCGCCGTCGTTCGCGCTGGGCTACACCGGCGAGCCGGCCAACACGCTCGAAGGCTCGTTCTCGCAGTCCAACGTGGACCTCGAAGCCTTCGACCCCGAGCGCTACCAGGACCAGCGGAGCAACAGCGGCCAGCTCTCGGTCCGCTTCGAGCGCGTCACGCCGTAGCCCCCGCCCCGCCCGCGGGCGGGGTGGTCGGTCGGGCGCCGCCCCGCCCCCGACCCGTGCGGGCGGCGCTAGAACGCGACCCGGAAGCGGACGTTGAGCGTCCGCGGCGTGAGCCGCGTGGGGACCGCCGTGAACTGGCGCCGCCCCTCCTCGACCTGCTCGACCCACGAGTACGCGACGGTGTTTTTCTGGTCGAACACGTTGAGCACCTCGACCGTCGCCCGGAGCAGGAGCGGGGCGCCCGTCGGCGCCGTCCCCAGGCGGAGCTCCTTGGTCGCGCCCAGGTCGAACCGGAAGTAGGCGGGGAGGCTGACGGCGTTGCGGCGGCCGTCGGTAAAGATGGAGGCGCCGTCGAACTCGACCGCGATCCCCGATGAGCGGTCCTCGTCACGAGCCGGCGCCGTGACCGGGACGCCCGAGCCGAGGAGCGTGCGGATGTGGAGCGTCCACGTGTCGTCGCCGGGCACGTAGTCCTGCACGAAGAGGGACAGGTTGTGGCGGCGGTCGGTCGGCCGGCGGACCCAGTCGCCGCCGCCCCGCGCCTCGAACCGCGCCGCCGCCCGCTCGGCCTCGGCGGCGCTCAGGCCGTCGAGGTCGGGCGCGTAGAACCGCTCGCGCGTGACGAGGAACCCGTAGTTGACCCAGCTCTCCAGCCCCGGCACGAGCTCGCCCCGGAGCTGGACGTCGGCGCCGACGGCGTAGCCCTCGGAGTCGTTCTCGGCCGAGTACACGACGCGGACGTTCTCGGTGTCGTACGAGATGAGGTCCGAGAACCGCTTGGCGTAGGCCTCGGCGCGGAGCGCCACGCGGCGCGACGTGAAAAAGTGCTCCAGCCCAACGACCGCCTGCACCGCCCGCGGGCTCGTGATGTCGCCGTTGAGCGGGCGGAGCGCGGTGTCGGCCGGGGCGGGGTCGCCGCGGAGCTCGCGGTACGTCGGCGCCTGGTGGTAGACGCCGGCCGAGGCCGAAAGCGTCGTCTGCGGGCCGGACGCGTAGACGAGACCGAGCCGGGGCGAGAGCGTGAGCTCGTCGTTGTACCCGAAGTAGTCGGCGCGGAGGCCGGGCGTGACGGTCAGGCGGCCGAGCGCGAGCGCGTCCTCGACCCAGAGCGCGCCTTGCCAGCTCGCGAGCGACTCGCCGCCGACGATCTCGCGGCTCGTCGCCGTGACGGTGCCGCCGTCGCGCCCCCGGCCCGTCAGCGTCGTCCGCTCGCTGATGTCGTCGCCGAAGCGGAGCGCGCGGGCCTGCCACCCCGCCTCCAGCCCGTGGCGCCCCAGCCGCGCGAGGTAGCGGCCCTGGGCCGTGTAGACCGTCTGCGAGATCTCGTTGTCGGCCACGTCGGCCTGCGTCGCCTGGCCCTCGATGATGCGGTCGAGGTCGTCCTGCGGGCGGTCCGGCGCCTGCTGGCGGCGGAAGATGCTCGTGCGCGACGAGATGTCGTAGGTCTCGAACTCGTCGGTCGAGAACACGGAGAGCCGGTGCTCGGCGGCGACCGCGTCGCTCAAGCGGCTGGCGAGGAGCGCCCCGCCGAACCCGATGCCGTAGCCGTCCTCCTCGACCCCCTCGAAGTCGACGGCGACCGTGCGCACGAGGTTGGGGAAGATGCCGAACGTGGTCTCGCGCTGCTGCGGGGCGAGCCGGAAGCGGTGGCGGGCGTAGAGCCCGAGGAGCCGGAGCGCGTGGGCGTCCGACAGCCGCGCCTGGGCGACGCCCTGGACGTCGCGGTAGTCGGGGTCGTAGGCGCCGTCGAGCTCCTGGCCCGCGAAAAAGCGCTGGGGCCGCGCGCTCCGCGCCGCGACCGCCACGCCCACCCCGCCCCCCACGGCGCCCTGGACGGCGGCGCCGGCGTCGAGCGTGGACGAGTAGGCCGTCCCGGTGACCGGCCCCCCGGGCGGGGCGTAGGTCGCGTCGAGCACGCTGGCCAGCTTGCCCCCGTAGCGGACCGGGAAGCCCCCGGCAAACAGCGTGAGGCGGCTCGCGAGGTCGCCGTTGATGAGCCCCAGCCCCTCCTGCTCGCCCTGGCTGATGCGGAGCGGGCGGTAGACCTCGAAGCCGTCGATAAAGATCTGGTTCTCGTCGTACGACCCGCCCCGCACCGAGTACGCGTTCGAGAGCTCGTTCGACGACGTGACCCCGAGCTCGACCTTGACGCTGCGGATGGCGTCGGTGACCGGCGTGGGCAGGTCGCGGACCGTCCGCGGGTCGATCCGGCTGACGCCCACGCCCCGCTCGGCGCCGGCCTCGACGGCCACCTCGCCGAGCGCCTGGTCGGTCTGGGCGAGGACGGCGTCGAACGCCGTCGTCTCGCCGCGGCGCACGACGACCGTGTCGCGGACGGTCGCGTAGCCGACGAACGAGACCTGGACCGGGTACGTCCCCTCGGGGATGCGGAAGGCGTAGCGGCCGTCGGCGCCGGCGTTGCGGCCGTACGACGTGCCCGTGATGAGGACGGTCGCGCCGGCCACGCCGTCGCCGGTCGTGGCCTCGGTCACGCGGCCGGCGATCTCGCCCCACGCCTGGGCAGCGGCGCCGGGGGCGGAGGCCAGAAGGACGGCGCCGAGGAGGCACCCGAGGACGACGCGCATAGGACCGTCGGATTCCCGCAGGACGGCCGCTGGGCGGACCCGCCGAGCGGGGCGGAGGAGCAACGAGGGACGGTACCGAGGCGGATAGGCGGCGGGGGGGATGGCCTCCCGCGGCGGGCCGGGCGGGACGCGCCGAAGATACCGAGCGGGGCGGGGCGGGCGAGGGACGGCGGTGTGCCCTCTGCGCACGTGCAGGTAGAGGGCGGACGGTACGGCCTCTGAAGGGCGCTCGTGCGTCTTCGGGCACGTCATCCCCGCGCAGGCGGGGATCCAGGAGGGCCGGTCGCCGCGCCCCGTGCCCTGGATCTCGGATCGGGTCCGGGATGACGGTGGGGATGCACGGCGAATCGGCGGAACGCGTGTGAGAGCGGAGAAGCGGCGCCACCCCGCCCTCACCCCGCCAGGCCCAGCCACTCGTAGACGATCCACCAGAGTTGGAGCTGAGGCACCACGAGCCCGAACGCGGCCCCGGCCACGACCTGCCCCACCGAGTGCGCCCCGACGCGGACGCGCGCCCACATCAGGAGCGGGAGCAGGAGCACGAGCGGCCCGACCGTCGCGACGGTCAGCGCCGCCTCCACCCCGCCCGGCAGGTCGCGCCAGACGGTCAGCGCCGCGAACAGGAGGACGCCCACGAACCCGGCCAGGCTCGTCATGTGGATCGAGATCTTCCACCGGAGGTTGATGAGCAGGAGGGCCGCCGTGTTGAGCGGGTACAGCGCCGCGAACGCGACGATGACGGGGAGCGCCGGCCCCTCGACCGTGGCCGCGAGCAGGAGCGCCCCGACGGCGTACGACGCGACGCCGACGAGGAGCGGCCCCAGCCGCGCCGCCCGCTCGCGGACTTCGAGGCTCTCAGCCCGCCCCCGCCGGACCATGCCGACGACGTAGAGGAGCGGGACGAGGCAGAAAAAGACGAGCGAGACGCCAAACGTCCACGCAACCTCGCCCGGTCCGGCCCCGAAGTGCGCGTCGAGCAGGGCGAAGGCGACGGGCGGGAAGACGAGCGGGTTGAGGACGTACGAGACCGCGTTCGCCACGCGGTACCCCCGGTCGCGGGCGCCACCCCGCCCACGCGTCCGGGCGGGGCGGGGCGGGGCGGGGCGGTCGTCCGGGCGGGGCGGCACGAGCGGGGCGGGGGAGTGGAGGAGCGGCGGGCGAGGACGGGCGGGCGTTCCCCAGAGACTCGGCGACTCGGGCACGTTGGACTGGGCTCGTCACCCTTTACTCGTCACCCGTCTCCTAGTACGCGCGGGCGTAGACGACGCGGCCGGCCGAGGGCGCCCCGCTCACGGGGTCCGTCCCGGGCTCGTCGGTGTCGACGCCGGGGAACTGGCCGGGGAACGGGACGCAGCGGATCGTCGCCTTGGCCTCGTCCTTGACGCGGGCCTCGGTCTCGGGCGTGCCGTCCCAGTGCATGAGCGCGAACCCGCCGGCCTCCATGACCTCCTGGAACCGCTCGTAGCTGTCGACGACGTGCGTGTGCTCGCGGCGGAACGCGGCGGCCCGGTCGTAGAGCGCCTGCTGGACCTCATGGAGCGCCGTGCGGACGGCCCCGGCGATCCCGCGCTGGGGCACCGGGCTCTTGTCGCCCGTGTCGCGGCGCGCGAGCTCGGCCGTCCCGTTCTCGACGTCGCGCGGGCCGACGGCCAGCCGCACCGGCACGCCCTCGACCTCGTACTGCGCGAACTTCCACCCGGGCCGGTACTGGTCCCGGTCGTCGAGGACCACGCGGACGCCGTCGGCGAGGAGCGCGTCGCGCATCTCGCGGGCTGCGTCGAGCACGGCCTCGTTGTCGCCGTTCTTGCGCGTGATCGGGACGATGGCGACCTGGACCGGGGCCAGCTTGGGCGGCATGATCACGCCGGCGTCGTCGCCGTGCGTCATGATGAGCGCGCCGATGAGCCGCGTCGAGACGCCCCACGACGTGGCCCAGACGTATTCGGCCTCGTTGTCCTGGTTCTGGAACGTGCAGTCGAAGGCGCGCGCGAAGTTCTGCCCCAGAAAGTGGCTCGTTCCGGCCTGGAGCGCCTTCCCGTCCTGCATCAGCGCCTCGATGCAGTACGTGTCGACGGCGCCCGGGAACCGCTCGGCCGCCGTCTTGACGCCGCGGACGACGGGCATCGCCATCCACTCCTCGGCGAACGTGGCGTAGACGTCGAGCATCTGGCGCGTCTCGTCGACCGCCTCCTGCTCCGTCGCGTGCGCCGTGTGGCCCTCCTGCCACAGGAACTCGGCTGTGCGGAGGAACAGGCGCGTCCGCATCTCCCAGCGGACCACGTTGGCCCACTGGTTGATGAGGACGGGGAGGTCGCGCCACGACTGGATCCAGCGCGAGTACGTGTCCCAGATGATGGTCTCCGACGTGGGCCGGACCACGAGCGGCTCGTCGAGTTCAGCGTCGGGGTCAACGATGAGATCCCCGTCCTCTTCTTTCAGCCGGTAGTGCGTGACGACGGCGCACTCCTTGGCGAACCCCTCGACGTGCTCGGCCTCGCGGGCGAGGAAGCTTTTGGGGATGAAGAGCGGGAAGTAGGCGTTCCGGTGGCCCGTCGCCTTGAACATGCGGTCGAGCGCGCCCTGCATGTTCTCCCACAGCTCGTACCCGTTCGGCGGCAGGACCATCGAGCCGCGGACGGGCGACGTCTCGGCCAGCTTCGCGGCCCGGATGACGTCCTGGTACCATTGGGCGTAGTCGTCGGCGCGCTTCGTGATCGTCTCGGCCATAGCGGACCCGGGGGCGGGGTGGGGCCGCCGACGCAACTTGGCGGCGGCGGTAGAGTTACCAGGATGTGTGACCCATGAGGGGCCACCCCGCCCCGCGCCCGCCGCCACGCGGCGTTACCTCGGGCGGGGCGGCGGCGGCTGGCCCGGTAGGGCCGGCGAATATACCCGGCGGCCCCGCGGCCCCCGCCCCGCCCGCCCCTCTTCGCGCGGCCTCCGCACCCGAGCCCTCCGAACCCATGTCGCAGATCCCGCTCCTGGGGCGCTCTCTCCGCCCCGCCCTCGCCCTCGCGCTCGTCACCGCCCTAGCCGGATGCTATTCGGCCCGCCCCGCCCTCGTCGAGCGCGACCGCGGGCCGGCCCCGGTCGTCCCCGATACGGCTGAGGCCGGCCCGGCCCGCGTCGGCCTCGCGGCGACGATGGACGTGCCCCAGAACCCGTACGGCGACACGGCCGCCGTCGCGCTCCCCGACGCCGGCGAGCTCCCCAGCCTGAACGCCATCGACGGCCGCGCCGACGGCTCCGACGACGCCTACGCCGAGGGCGGGGCGGTCGACCCCAGCGCCGTCTCAGTCACGCGCTACTACTACGACGACGCGGGCACCTACTACTACGACGACGTCGAGGCCGACCTCGCCGACGGCGGCCTGGGCGTCGACGACGACTTCTACTACGGGGGCTACTACGCCGACTACTACCGCTACGGGGACCCGTCGTACTACCCCTCGCTCTACACCTACTACCGGCCGTACCGGGTCTACAACCCGTACCGCCGCTTCGGGTGGTACAACACGTGGGGCCGCCGCTACGGGGCGTTCGGGCACTCGCCGTACTACGCCTACGACCCGTTCTTCAGCTACGGCGGCGTGTACGACCCGTTCTTCTACGACCCCTTCTTCTACGGGCCGGGCGTCCACGTCTCCGTCGGGTTCGGGTTCGGTGGGTTTGGGTACGGCGGCTACGGGTACGGCCACAACCCGTACTTCGCCGGGGCCGGCTACTACGGCCCGGGCTACTACGGCCGCCCCCGTCACCACAACTACTACACCTACCGCGAACGCCGCGGCGCCGACGACGGCGTGCGCAGCCCGGTCCGCGGCATGCCGGGCACGCCGTCGTCGCCCATCGTCGAGTCGACGCCGAACCCGGCGCGGGTGCCCGCGCGGATGCCGGTGCGGCGCGGCCTGAACCCGGCCCGTATCTCTGGAGACCCGGCGCCGAACGCCACGCGGGCGCCGGTGCGCGCCGGGCGGGGCGGGGCCGATCCCGTCGCCGACGCGCCCGGCCGCCGAACGCCGCCCCGGGCCACGGCGCCCCGAACCCCACGCCGCGGCGAGCCGGGGACGACAGGCCGAGTGCTCCCCGGCCGCGCCGCCCCGACGCGGGCGACCCCGGCGCGGACCGCCCCGCCCGACCGCGAGTGGGCGCGCCCGGAGCGGGCGCCCCGCGTCCCGCGCCGCGCTCGCAGCGAGGACGCGCGCGTCCGCGAGGCGGCCCCGCGCCCCGAGAGGCGGCCTCGCCCGGAGGCCCGACCCGTTCCTCGCCGCGAGACGCGCCCCGCCCCGCCCCCGCGCCGTGAAACGCGCCCCGCCCCGCGCCGCGAGACGCGCCCTGCTCCGCCCCCGCGGCGCCAGACGCGTTCCGCCCCACCCCCGCGGCGGGAGTCGCGGCCGGCGCCGGCGCCTCGGCGCCAGGAGTCGCGGCCAGCCCGCTCCTCGGGCGGCGGCCGCTCGACGGGCGGGTCCAGCCGGCGCTCGTCGCGCCGCGGCGGCAACGGATAGGGCACCCTTCGGGTGGGTACGGGGTACCGGGTACGAGGTACGGTCTAATCTGACCTCGACGCAGGTGTACCTCGTACCGAGTACCCCGTACCTCCTTGCACATTGCTCTGGGCGGGGTGGTGTGCCCCCTACGCCACGGCTTCGACGGCCCGCGGGCGGGGGGGGGCGGGGGCCTGCGGGCGGGGTGAGCGCGTCCGGCGAGCCGGCCACCGCACCGCCGTCTCGGCGACGGCGGCCCCCAGCGCGAGGAGGCCAGCCGTGACGGCGAGCGCGCGGCCGGGCGTCACGAACGCCCACATCTGGAGAAAAGCGACGGCCGCTCCCGCCGGGGCCGACACCAGGAGCGGGGCGAGCCGGGCCGCCGCCCCAAAGTGGTCGCTCCGGCGCGAGAACGGCGGCGTCCGGTACAGGACGGCCTGGAGCCGCGTGGCGAGGGCCACGACGGCGAACCAGAACGCCGCGTGGACGGCGGCGTCGGCGACCGGCATCGAGAGCACGAGGAGCGCGGCAATCCCAACGTGGAGCGGGAGCAGGACGCGAACCATGAGCGCCTTCTGCGCCCCGATCTGCGCCAGTCGAGGCCGCGCCTCGGGCAGCGTCCCGAACAGCCACGCGGCCTCGGCGTGGTCCGAATACTGGAGCGTCTGCACGAGCGACTGCGCGCAGAACAGGAGCACGACGATCACCGACAGGTGGAGCTGCGTGTTCGGGTCCGTAAGGAGCCCGGCCGTGCCGTAGACGAACAGGCTCCCCAGCCCGTCGCCCAGCCACCCGAACACGACGAACGCGAGCGGGAGCAGGGCCGCCGGCCACAGGCGCCCGCGCACGATGCGGTCGTCGGCGAAGGCGGCGAGCGCGAACCCATACACCGCGCGGACCGGCCCGCGGCGGGCCGCGACCCGCTCGAACGGGAGCAGCCGGCGCCCACCCCGCCCCGCCCGCTCGGCGCGGCGGGCGCCGTCGGCGAGGCGCCGGAGGAGGCGGAAGTAGCGGTCCGGGAAGACGGCCGTGAACAGGACGGCGAACAGGGCGACTGTGGCGAGGAGCACGCCGAGCCCCCACGTCGACCGGCCGAGGATGGCGTCGGCGAGCCACGCGCCCGGCCACCACGGCACGTCGACGGCCTCGGCCGTCGTCCCGATGAGCTGGAAGCCGAGCACGAGCACGCCGATAAACAGCGCCCGCGCCGCCGTCAGCGCGTAGCGGAGCGGCGTGGGCGGCAGCGCGAGCGTGAGGCTCCACAGGACTACGAGCGCCGCCGCGGCCGTCCATGCGACCGCCGCCGCCACGCCGGCGCCGACGGCGAGCCCCGCCCCGCCCCCGTGCGCGAGCGCCACCCGTAAGGCGACCGGGACGGCCACGCCCGTCACCATCAGGCCCGTGTACACGCCCACGCCGACCAGCCGCGCCCCGTAGTGCTGGCGCTCGGTCGCCGGCAGCGTCGCCAGCCAGGCGTTCTCTTTGGGCCGCCCCATGAGGTCGTCGTACGACCCGACGACGCCGAACGCGGCGAGCACGACGCCGAATGAGACCGACACGAACAGGGCCTGCGCCGCCGGGGCGTTGCCCAGCGACAGCGCGAGGACGAGGCCCGTGAACCCGTAGGCGATGACGGTCGTCGCCACGCGTCCCGCGCTCCGCTTGCCCGAGCGGGCGTGGCGGAGGTCGGCCCGGAGTTGGGCCGCGGCGAGCGTGAGGACCGGGCGCCCCGGGGTGCGGGTCGTGGGCATGGCGACGGTATCGGCGGGGCGGGGCGGGGAGGTTAGCGCCGGGGCGGGA